>DATFMO010000511.1:0-8105 GCA_035266925.1 Sunxiuqinia sp.
TGTTTGATTTGACCGACATGATTCTGACTATTCAAGGTGATGGTGATTATGCAAAAGCCAAATCATTGGTTGCTGAAAAAGGCTTTATCCGTGAAGAACTGCAAAAAGACCTGGATCGGATTGCTAGTGCAGGCATCCCTAAAGATATCGCATTTGAACAAGGCCCGGATGTTTTGGGATTGAAATAAAGAATTCGATTTAATAGTTAAGGAATTCCGCTTGACCTTTTTGAGTCGGGCGGATTTTTTTGTGCCTCGTTTTATGATTGTTGTATTCAACAAGTCAAGTTTGTCGATTGTTAATTCATTGGTAACCAAAACTTAAAATCGATGAAAAGAAGAATTATTTGCCTGCTTGCTTTTGCACTTATTGGTGCAACAGTGCAGGCTCAAGATTATGCCTTAAAAGAACTTGAGAGTTCACCCCGCCATAATGAATGGGCGGATGTTTCTGCCGGCGACCGGGAAGTTCATTGCTTTGTCGCCTACCCTGAAGTTGCCGGCAAAGCCACAGTTGCTATTGTTATTCACGAAAACCGTGGATTGACCGATTGGGTTCGGAGCTTCTGCGATCAATTAGCAGCAGCCGGATACATTGCCATTGCTCCTGATTTGCTCTCTGGGTTTTCTGAAAAATTTGATCGAACCAGTGAATTCCCCAATTCCGACGATGCGCGAAACGCCATTTATGAATTGAAACCTGACCAAGTGAAAGATGATTTGAATGCCGTTCAAAAGTATGCTGAGAAGATTTCAGCAGGTAATGGAAAAACTGTGTCGATTGGATTTTGCTGGGGTGGATCTCAGAGTTTTCGGCTTGTCACCTACAACGACCGGTTAAAAGCGGCTTTGGTTTTTTATGGAAGTACACCTGACGAGAACGCTCTGAAAAGTATTGCTGCGCCAGTTTATGGATTTTATGGCGGAAATGATGCTCGTATTACCAGCCGTGTTCCTGAAACGAAAAAGATGATGGAAGAATTGGGAAAGACTTATGAATACCAAATTTATGATGGAGCTGGCCATGCGTTTATGCGTCGTGGTGATGATCCATCAGTTGGTGACGCGAATACTAAAGCCCGTAATGAATCCTGGGAACGTATGAAAACGATATTGTCTGGTATTGAATAAAATCAAAAAGGAGCGATTCGCTCCTTTTGATTGATGCTTTTTAATTAACTGATTAATTGAGACTTCTCTTTTTGTCAGTTATTTTTTCATTTTTTTGAACCACATTCGATTACCAACACTATAATAGTCATCTTTTATATTGGGATTGTCAACTAATTCTTGGTCTGTGTAAGGATAGTGTGGTACTAACAAATCATCTCCATTTTTCCAGTCTGCAGGGGTGAGCATTTTCGTATTGTCTGCTGTCTGGAGAGCTTCAATCGTGCGCTCGATTTCAGCTAAATTACGTCCAACTTCTACTGGGTAAAAAGCAATTGACCGGACAATATTGTTGGGATCGATAATATAAACACCACGGATATCCCGACTGCTGCTGGTTGGTGAATGTAACATACCATAACTTTTTGAAATTACCATTGTCGGATCTTCGAAAATTGGGAAATTGATCTTTTGTTGTCCACGATTTTTATAATACAAGTCTTCCAATTGTGCTTTCCACATAACATGCTGGGAAAGAACATCTGTAGAGATAATTGCAAACTTCACACCCAACTTTTCGAGCTCGGGTTGCATGTACGCAAGTTCTAAAAGTTCAGATGAGCAAACAGGAGTAAAATCTTTCGGATGACTAAAAAGAATTTTCCAGCTTTTCCCGAAGTCTTCAGGAAAAGTTAAAGTGCCGTTTGTTGACGGTGCTGTAAAGGAAGGAGCCTTTGCCCCGATAAGTGGGATTTGATTTTTTTGAGCAGACACTGTAACAATCATCAGTGCCATTGTAAGACATAGGAATAATAGCTTTTTCATTTTTTTTATTCGTTGTTGATGCTAATGATGTAATTTTGTTGATATAACTGCAAATTAATTTGCATGTAGGAGCGTGAAACATTCAATCAATGAGATTGAACGTTTTGAGTTCGTCCAGTTTTGTTAACGTATACGATTGATCTGGTACCAAAAATTGTGTGAGAGAAAGTAGAGCATCTGAGAAAAAAGGGAAGGTTCGCTCCACCGGGTTTTTTTAATTTCTCAATTGTTTTTCATTTCGAAGCAAAGTAACGATTATATTGAGGCAGAAAGCAATGGGTAATTTCCATACCTTTTTGTCTTTTATTATTAGATAATGTTCTTAAAAGTTTGTGTTAAGTATTTGTTTAGTAGTCTGTTATGTTTTATTTTTGTGTCGATGGAACAGTTGATTGAAAAAAGAAAAAAAACATTATAAAATGCAAATATATTGTATTTTTTGTGATATTTCGACTGTGCTAGTCAGAAGTTAAATAATTCTAAGTAACTGAATAATAATTAAATGTATTTTTTTATTTGTATTTCGAACAATATGATAAAAAATTTAAAAACTATTATTTTGCTTTTAAGAGATAAACTCAGAATAGCAGAATGAGGTGCCTGGAAATAACAACAAGCTTTCATTCTTTGTCGTTCACACTTGGAATTATTTGACTGTATCAATAATTAAAATTTGGACTTGATTTCTTTTTATAAGCCTGAATTACAATGTTATTCTATTGTATAGCAGTTAGTTGATTCGAATACCAGCGGTCAACCCAACCCAGCCATCAAGCGTTGCGCTTGTTCCTCGGTATGAATATATGGAGTAGGGAACTAACAGACTGTGAGGCCGATGACCGTCGTCTTTCCGATTTTCTGAAATCATCAGGTTGATCGTGGGGCCTGCAAACACGCTGAAGTTGCGGTTGACTTTCCTTGAAAAAGTTAGTCTTGCCTGTTGCAGGTCATTGTAAGAGTTCGTCCAGTGGCTACCTTCGTTAATGTGATAGCTAATCAATTCAAGCTGGGCTATAAGTTGTTCATTATTAATCAGTCGAGTACCGATTCCGTAGCCAAATCCCCACATATAGTCAGCACCAATAAACTTGTTCCCAACGGTGAAAATATTGTAGAATTTATCGACACCTATTTTAAATGTGGCTTGCGCATTCAATCCTTCGCTGAAAGAAACTTCAAATTCCCTGAACCCATGTTTGACAATGCTTAAAATTCCAATTGGAACACCACTTTCAATCGTGTCAGCGAGATTGATTATTCCCAGCTGAAGTCCGTTTAACTTGCGGGCTACATTCAGGAAACCCGATATTTGGGCTCCGTCCAGATTCCCATTGGTGATGTTGGAAAAGCCAGCCAATTGAATGCCTTTCGCATCATCCATGGAAATGTTCATAAAGCCGGCAGCTTGGAAATTCTGCATTCTTGCTTTTGAAAAATTCAGAAAACCGGCTATTTGAACACCGTCAACTTCACCCAAAATGATATTTGAAAATCCGGAGAACTGGGCAACTTTGCCATTGCCTTTTACGACATTAGAAAAACCAGAAAGCTGCACTCCTTCAACATCTTCACAGAAATTAGCGAATCCAGCCATTTGTATGGCCAACGATTTTCCGTTGGTGAAATTGGCAAACCCTGAGAAAAGCATACCATTGGCTTCAGCATAATTGAAGTTGGCAAATCCGGCAAATTGAAAACCTCTTGAAATATTACGATTGAAATTAGCAAATCCGGCATATTGGAAACCGGTAAACTCCCCATTCACGAAATTCAAAAATCCAGCGAATTGAGCGCCACGAACAAAGTCACGTTCGGTATTTGCAATACCGCCAAATTCAAATCCTGCTAAGCCTCCCGAATAGCCAGAAATGAGATTGAACGACAATTGATTGACACAGTTTCCGGCATTTGATCCGTTGGTGCTTAAAGGTGGAATAATCGTAAAGGCAACAGGAACCTTTTGAAAATTGCCGTAGGTTTGCGCTTGTCCGTAGTTGATTAATAGGAAGAATAATGGAATTCCAAGTATCAATTTTTTCATTGCTCCAAGTATCTGAGTTTTGATGTTTGATTACTCTATTGACAGGACAAAAATCGAAGGGTTGTAATTCATACAGATAATTTTGAAGTTTTTGTATTTAATGGATCAATTTGAGATTTTATATCGCCAGATATCGTTATTGAAGCGGATGAATATATCGCCTTTGTAGATGACCGGATGAGCAAAAGCATAGACGGCAGGGTAGGCAGGACTATTGAATCGACTGATGATATCCAATCCTTCATCTGTTGGCCTGGCCAGCGCTATTTGACCATTTTCGGTGAAAATATAAAATTTGCCATCGGCCATAACGAATGAACCCGGTTTGATTTTTCGGGTGGTAAAAATTTGTTGTCCATCGATCCAATGCAATGTTGCCCAATGTTTTTTATTGTCAGCCGTTCCATAAATCAATCCGTTGACTACTTGAATACCACTCAGTTTCGAATCGAAGTTGAGATTTTGCCACAAAGTGTCCAGGCGAGATTCTTCATTGTTTATTTTGAACATGACTGATCCTTCTCCATAGCCCGAAGAATAGAAAATTTGTCCATCCATGTAAATAGGCTCGTTAGCATGGTTATGATGACTGTTTGTTAGTTCATGCCTGATTTTTGTTTTGCCGGTTGATGGATCGAAAATTACAAAGTTATTGCTCATGCAGACCATGCACAGCGTATCACCTTTATAATTGAACAGTTTTGGAGTGCAATAAGCGTTGCAATTTCCATCCACAGGTGTCGTCCAAACGACGGATCCATCGTATTTATTGAGTGCGCATAATGACGCATTTATGCCTCCCGGCTGCAAAATTACCAGGTCACGATAGATGAGCGGAGATTCAGTGTAACCCCATTTAACGAGTTCACCACCAAACTTTTTGAAAATATTGACATGCCAAATTTTCTTTCCTGTTTTCATATCCAGGCAAATGGCATCGCCATAGGAGCCGGAATAATAAAGCCGACCGTTTTCAAGTGTTGGTGTGCCTCGGGAACCCGGGAAACGGTAAGTGAATTCCTGGCCATATTTCGTTTTCCAGGCCATGTCGCCATTGTGTTTAAAATGATAGAGATACCCCGTTGAGTCTTGCATTCCAGCGACATAGATGCCATCATCGCAAATGGATGGTGAGCCATAGCCGGCCCCGATTCCAGTATAGGTTGCCTGGATCGGGAGCCCTTCATCAGGCCAACTGTTCATCAGGTTTGTATCCGGATAACGGGCGTTCTGGTGCGTGCCATGCCACTTTTGTGCTTGTCCCCAAATTAGGGTAGGAAAGGCCAGGAGTAAAACGAGCAGGTGATGCTTCATGTTTGTTGATTTTTGGTTTGGTTTTAAAATACGAAAAGTTCAGCAAATGTCAATCGATAAATTTGGGTTTAACGACTTCTTTTACTGGTTGTTCCATTTTTTTATCGCTTCTATATTTCGCTCGTTAACGATATTTTTTGCTTCCGGAGTGTACAGAAACTCCAGCTCGGCAGCAAAATAATCATTGATTTTCCCGCGCACCATTTTCAAAAGCGAGTTTATCAAATGATTCTGTTCCGTAAATGCTTCTGGTAAAACGGCAACGGTTGCCGGCAGCCAGCGCTGAGGAAACATGTCTTCGTATTCACCACCTGTGCGATACTGGTTTAATTCTTCCTGAATGATTTTCAAACTTTGCATAGCACCTTCTTCCGTTCCAGGTTTTATGTCGCGATTTTTCAATTCATTGTTAATCGCGGTGATATTTGGAACAATCAATCCTGATGTGTACGGGTTTTGATTGTTGTGAAGCATGCATTGGTCAATCATTTTTGACTGGTCAACAAGGGCTTCTTCGATACCTTCCGGGCTGAATTTTTCACCGTCATTTCCAATCAGCAAACTTTTAAAACGGCCGAGAACATATAAGAAACCATCTTCATCAACGTAGCCCATGTCGCCGGTATACAGCCAGCCATCTTTGATCGTGTCTGCCGTGGCAGTTGGATTGTTCCAGTAGCCTGGCATCACATTACCACCTTTGATGGTAATTTCTCCTTTGGAGCCGGTTGGCAGCACTTTGCCTTCGTCGTCCAAAATCTTCAACTCCATATGCTTGACAGGTTTCCCGGATGATCCAAACTTGATGGCATGCAGTGCGTTGGAGGAAATAACAGGGGACGCTTCTGACAATCCGTAGCCCTGGCACATTGGCATACCAACAGCATAGAAAAAACGTTGCAGTTCAATATCGAGCAGGGCGCCACCACCAATGAAAAGTTTCAACTGGCCGCCAAAACCTTCCCGGATTTTGGAGAAGAGAATTTTGTCATAAACAGCAATAAGTGGTTTGTAGATGAAACGAAGCCCTTTCCCGCGATCAAATCCATACCCGTTGTATTTGTATGCAATTTTAAGGGCATGATTGAACAGCTTTTCAACGGTTTTGCCTTTTTGACGAATGTTGTTTTCAATACCTTTCCGGAAATTCTTTGCTACAGCTGGTACGCTCATCAAAATATTGGGGTGGATTTCCTTGATATTTTTTGGAATATTTTTCAAGGTTTCCATAGGGGTTCGGCCTGTTTCCAATGAGGCAATGCTTGCGCCATTATACATGAAACAATACAGGCAGGCCGTGTGTGCAAAGGAATGATCCCAAGGCAGAAAGGCCAGCGTTTTCCAATCCGAGGTGATTTCCATTAACGTGTTTGATTGGATTGTATTGGCCGCATAATTTAAATGAGTCAACATGATTCCTTTGGGGTCGGCAGTTGTTCCGGATGTGTAGGAAATATTGGCCAAATCATTTGGCTGAATGTTTTTGTAAACAGCTTCCAACTGATCGCGCTTATCTTTGAGAAATTCTTTTCCTTTTTCGATGATGTCATCATACAGCAAATCGTTTTTTCCCGGATGATCTTTTTTATCCAGGTAGATGATTTTTTCCAGGCTGGGAACCTGGTCCCGGATCGCTTCAATTTTTGCCGCTTGTCCACGTGAAACAATGATCATGCGACTGCCGGAGTGCGTCAGCCGGAAAACCAACTCACTGGGTTCATCCAGTTTGACAGACATAGGCACATTCACACCTCCGGCATACAAAATTCCCAATTCGCTGATGATCCATTGGTTGCGACCTTCAGAAACCAAGCCAATCCGATCGCCTTTTTTAATGCCGATTGCCATGAGGCCGGCAGCAAAATTTAAAACTTCACCATGAGTTTGTTTGTAGGTGGTGCCTTTGTATTCGCCCTGTTGCTTTTCCCACAGGTAAATATTCTCGGCGTATTTTGACACACTCGTTTCGAAGAGTTCAACAATCGTTTTCATCACTCAAGCAGTTGGTTAGAAAATTTTTCCCTTTGCATTCAAAAATACGACTTTTTTTCACTTTTCCTGAAACCACAAAACCGCTCGGAAATCAAGTCTCCGAGCGGTTTTGTCTGTTTTGTAATATGGTTTTAAAAATTAGTCTTCGCTAATTCCAAATTTATACACCGTTTGCTCTAGGTATTTCTGACCCGGTTTCAATTCCGTACTTGGGAAATCAGGGTGATTTGGGGAGTCCGGGTAATGTTGTGTTTCCAATGCCACTCCCGAATACCGACCGAATTTCTTTTCGCCATCCACGATCAATTCAGGAATCCAATAGCCGGTGTACAATTGTATGCCCGGTTGCGTTGTGTAAACTTCCATTTCACGGCCGGTGCTGTTTTCCTTCAGCCGGCCAACAAATACAAAGCGGCCGTTGTCGTTATCCAACACGTAGTTTTGATCGTATCCATCAGGCAAAGTTTCAATGTCTTGCCCCAACTTTTTATTTTTTGTAAAATCGAAGGGTGTCCCTTCAACTGGCAGAATTTTCCCAGTTGGAATCAAATCAGCACTTTCAGTAATTTTTTTGGCTTTCAGCAACAGTTCATGATCAAGGATTTGTTCCTCGCCACCAGTCAGGTTAAAGTAGCTGTGGTTGGTAAAATTGACGATTGTCTTCTCGTCCGTTTCCGCCTCGTATTTAATCGAAAGTTCGTTGTCATTATTCAAAGAATAAATGCAGGTCACTTTTAGTTTCCCGGGATATCCTTCTTCGCCATTTGTACTGGTGTAAGTCATTTTTAGGCCGACTTCTTCGTCATTTTCAAACTCCTCTGCAT
>DATFMO010000512.1:0-5794 GCA_035266925.1 Sunxiuqinia sp.
TCAAATAGGTTTAACCGAAAACTCGAGCTTCCCAGCTCGTATTAGCGCGGAAGTTTTTTTCGTTTTTCGTTTTGGCAATAAGCCCATCACTTCACAAAGCGATTATTATGAACAATCTACAGACTTGATCGGTTAAAATGAATATCCAGTGAATGAAATTAACACACTTTCGAATTGCGATCTCAGTCAATCAATTAGGGACTAACACCATTTTAATCACGATGCAAAATGGAATAATTGTGTTGATACACATTAATGACAGGCACCAGTCTAAAACTTAAAATTGGAAATCATGAACACTCACGCTGACAAATCGCAAGAAAATAAAAACCAAACGGTTGCCAATAAAAGTTCTCAAATGCAAAATGTTGGTGAGTCCACCTTTCAGTTTGTTGATAACCGGGTTGAGGCCGTTGCGCAAAGGAAACTGCAAGGCATGGCGAACAACAGCCCACGAGCACAAAACGCTACGCAACTTCAAACGATTGCAAATAATAATTCAATTCAACAACAACAAGCGATCCCCAAAAATGGTGAAAGTGAGGTTGTTTCAGGACAGGGAAACCAAGTGGCGTCTCAAGCGCTGCATGTAACTCAGTTACACTCTGATACAATTCAAATGGCGGGACATGCAGAGGATTTGTGTTTTGTGGGACGGTGGCTGGTGAAACGTGCTGACAGCACCGAAATAAATCAATACGTGGACGGGGAAACTCCTTCGATAGCGCCGAACTTCAGCGGTCCTTTTTATACTGCTGACGAAGCGATTAGCTTCTTGCAGGACAGTGGCGAAAATGTGGCTCAGGATAAAACGGATAAAATTAATCTAATGGCCCAGACCATGAGTGAAGGAGGCAAAGGATTTATGATACTTGCCAATGCCACATCGGGAATGACAAATCCAGAAATGCGCGACCTGAAGATGGGCAAACATTCGGCCAGTGGAACAGACCAGGAAAGGCACGGCATTACGGGATTAGCGAAAGTGACCAAAATTGTCCGTCATAATGCCATGGACTATTGGAGCAGTTCATCCGAAAGAGGCTATCGGGACGAAGATCGCTGGAAGCTGTCTAAAATGGGTGATAATACCGATGAGTTGCAGCGTATGCTTGACAGGGCAAGTAGACCGGCACTAGCCCAGATCGATCATGACTTAGCTGCTTTTCGGCTTTGGCTGAATGCAACAAATGTTGTTTATGTTGGGATGAGTCTTTTAATCGTTTCAGGAAGCAATACGGGAAAAGCTGTGGCCATCGACTTTGAACATCCTATTCGGGATACCGATCCGTCGTTTAACATACATAAAGATGGGATTGTCGTGGGCGTTGATAATATCAGGGCACTTGTCGCGGATTATGACAATAGCTATGATGATCGAGCTAGAAAAAGAGAGACGGAAAGACGTCAACGAGCTGAAGAGGACCGGATAAGACGGGAGGCGCTTATCAAAGGACGAGGTGGCCAAATCACGGGGACGGGTGAAGGCAACCTGTCCATTGGGAATGACGACTTGTAACCAATCAGACGTCTGACTATCATTCCTGAATTCCAATTGGGGAATGGAAATCAGATTCTCGAATATAATAGCTATTGAAATTGATCTGGTATTGAACACTTTAATTAAGAAGAAATTATGAACTTGCACGCTGACAAAACACAGGAAAATAAAAGCCAGGCTGTCTCTGCCGGCGACTCCGTGATGGAGAGCGGGAACAAGGCTACCTTTCAATTTGTCGACAATCGCCCAGAGGAAGTTGCTCAACGGAAACTAAAAACCTTAGTCAATAATAGTCAGAAAACACGTCAAGCGGCTCAGTTACAAGGTTGGGCGAATAGTTATGCGACTCGCCAACAACATACCATTCAGAAACAAAAGAACAATACCGGGTTACCCGACACGCTCAAATCTGGCGTAGAAAACCTCTCAGGCTATTCCATGGATGATGTAAACGTGCATCGAAACTCTGACAAACCTGCCAAGTTGCAAGCACATGCTTACGCGCAGGGAACAGATATTCATCTTGCTCCCGGCCAGGAAAAACACCTCCCCCATGAAGCTTGGCATGTGGTGCAGCAAAAACAAGGACGCGTGAAGCCAACCATGCAAATGAAAGGAAAGGTGAATGTAAACGATGACGCTGAACTGGAGAAAGAGGCAGATGTGATGGGGGCAAAAGCATTACAGCGAAAAGGAAAAAACAATGAACCCGCAGAACACATGGGAGGGATGACTGGCGTGAGTCCTCAAACTGATAAAAAAGTGAAATCTTCGACGTTAGCATATGCTCCAATTATCCAGGGATATGGGGAACTAAACATTCCAGAGGATGCTCAAGACGATGAAGAGCTATCTTCGAATGAGCAGGTTGAGTTAGCCGATGACGACGATTTTGTGATTATCGCACGCGTTGTTACACCAACACAACGCTTGCCTCAAACAAAAGATGTCAAGGAAGGATTATATGTGTCACTTACAAAAATGTTCGGAGCTGAACTGGAGTCTAACCCTGACACCGAAAAGCCATCAGATGACGCCGTTGCCGAATATGTCGCACAAAGTAAGACAGAAGCAGTTGAGCAGCTCATTGAATTCACCACTGATCTGGTCAAGGTGGGCGGATTCGCAAAAGAAAGTAATCGTGCATACACCATACATATACGTATACAGAAGAAGTACTTAAATAAAAGTGAATCAGCCGAGAGTGGTTGGATGGCCTATCAATCTGCACCTTATGAAATTGTTAAAGGAGAGATGGACGATATACATGCTGAAGTGGAAAATAGAAGAATGTCAGCTGAAGAGTTGCAATCTGCACTCGCTGAAGAGCTCGATGCCAAATTCATGCTTGAAGTACAAAAAAGAGGAGTAAATGAAGTGTTTCAAGAAGACTCCAAAAATCGCGAGAAATACATAAGTATTATGGAAAGGTACCTTAGTGAAAAAAAGACTGAGTAACCAGTTTTGGAAATAAATAGCAAAAGTTAGTAACGCCTATACAAACGCTCACTAGCATGGATCTGTAGCCCTTGCAGCCAAAAATACCACAACAATTAGCAGTTTCCGGATGAATTTTATCTTCGTTACACCCATTGCGCTGATTATTGAACTAGCGCAAAATACTATTATTCCCATTTATTCTGGTATCCCCCGCAATTTTCCGTTTTATCCGACAATGTTGATTAAAAATGTAACTTCGTTTGACCAAAAAATTTCAAATCATGGCATCTGATCAAAACTTTGTGGATTTCGTTATCGAGCAAATCGAAAACGCCGGGGAAATAAGCGCCCGAAAAATGTTCGGAGAATACGGCATTTACGCTGATGGAAAGTTCTTCGGGGTAATTTGTGACAACAAGCTATTCATCAAACCAACAAAATCAGGGCGGAAATTTATTGGCGATGTGGTTGAAGCCCCACCCTACCCGGGAGCAAAACTGAGCTTTCTCATTGAGGACAAGCTAGAGGACCGGGAATGGCTGAGTGAACTCGTCCGGATTTCACTCAAAGAGTTACCCATGCCAAAACCTAAAAAGAAGAAGCAATAAGTTTCCATCCTCGTTGACGCGAATATGCATTTTGTGCCAATCAATACCCAGACTATCGTGAATTCATGATTACCACAGCAATAAAAAAAATGTAAATTTAAATGTGAGTGAATGAGTCAGGGGCAAAAAATAGAATACAATTGCCTATTAATCGCTCTAAATTTAAAATTGATAACCATTATGCCACTAATAAATTGGAGTGAGAAATTAAGTGTGAACATCTTAGAGATTGATAATCAACACAAGAAACTTGTTGGTATGCTGAATAAACTTTTTGATGCAATGCAAATTGGGAGGTCAAACGAGGTTTTACGGCCGTTACTTGTAAATATGGTTGACTATGCCAAACATCACTTTGCAACGGAAGAAAAATACGTTGAAAAGTACAACTACCCGGAAGCAGAAAAGCATATTTCAAAACACAAAGAGTTTATTGCAAAGATCAATCAATTCATCAAGGATTTCAATTCAGGTAAAATAGGCTTGTCTTCTGAAATACTTCATTTTTTAAGGACTTGGATAACTGAACATATTCAAGGAGTAGCCAAGCAATATTCAGATTTCTTTAATCAAAAAGGATTAAGGTAACACTTCAAAATAATGTTAACGGATTGAATAATCATTATTTTCAGGTTTATTGCTTAAAAATCCCTGCCAGTGGAAAGGTCAGTCTTGAGTAGGCGCCGAACTTTCTGAAATTCGTTCTGTAACAAACACCAACCTTCGCAATATCTTTAAGAAAATTTGCACATTGCGAAAACATGATTATTATAGCTTTCGACATTTAAAGAATCGTACTGAAAAATTAACTACATGGTTCAAACAAAAGTATTTGATCCGTCAAACAAACCGGATACAAGCGAAAAAGAACGTTTAATCGATTTTTTATTCGATAATTTACAAGAATACGGCGATCCCAAGGGCGACATTGAAAAAGCGATTGATTATGCATTCCAGGAAACGACATCATTTGGTGGATTTGTATTAGCGTCTTATTTAAACGATGAGTTGTCAGGCGTTGTCGTTGTGAACCAAACAGGAATGAAAGACTATATTCCGGAAAACATCCTGGTATATATTGCCACTCATAAAAAATACCGGGGAAAAGGGATTGGAAAAGAATTGATGCAAAAAGCAATTGAAACAGCGAACGGCAATATTGCGCTGCACGTTGAACCTGACAACCCGGCAAGGTTATTATATGAAAAACTTGGATTTACCAGCAAATACATTGAAATGCGCTATAAAAAGGAAAGCTAAAAAATCCACTTCACCCCTCGCGGTCCTTGTTTCAAATTAAAATGGAAGTTCGGGCTTTGCTATTCGTTGTATAAATGAATGGGGACAGCGATGGAGTTTTCAAGCAAAAAATGGTAGCTCCCCCTTCTCAAATTTCTCGATCATTTCACCGGCAATACTGATAGTCGACGGATGTTGTGGAAGATTTCCGCGCTTAAACCAAGCAGCTTCAGCGATCTCGTGGTCATCAATAACAATAGGCTGGGTTTCGTCTGCTTCAGCAACAAAGCCAATCATCATGGAGCCTGAGAACGGCCAGGGCTGGCTTTTGTAATAGCGGATGTTTTTAACTGTCACTCCAACTTCTTCCCAAACTTCGCGCTCCAGCGCCTCTTCAAGTGTTTCGCCAACATCGACATAGCCGGCAACTAACGAGAACCAGGCTCCCGGGAAACGGGTGTTTCGGGCAAGCAGAATTTTGTCGTTACTGACAATGGCTACAATGATGGCCGGTGAAATTTTAGGGTACACCACCGTATGACATTCCGGGCATTCAAGTGCCCGCTCATTCAGCTTGTGCTGTGTTTTGGTTCCGCATTTCCCACAATACTGATGTTGGATGTACCAGTTTCTCAAATGGAAGCTAACGAGGCTGGCCCAAGCAATTTCCTGTTGATCGATCAACCGAAAAAAGTTGATTTCCTTGTAAATCATTTTGGAGTGATCGACAAACAACTCATCCCATACTAAAAAACAGGCATGATCATTCAATCGAAATAAAAACGTATGTGCCGTTTGCTTTAAAATCTCCGGGAAATCTTTTCCTTTCGGCAATTCCAATCCATCACCATTGAGTCTCATCAACAATGCATTATCCTGAAAATGCAATACAAAATCCTCGTCGTCAATGGTGGCATCTCCGAGGTACAGGTTGTCAAATTGGTGTGGAAATATTTCCTGAATCATGCGGTATCGAATTAAATTTGAATTTCCATCCGGGTTCGTG
>DATFMO010000513.1:0-9674 GCA_035266925.1 Sunxiuqinia sp.
AGCCTATGGAGGTGAATTTCTTTTACGGAAAAATCAAGGCGCTTTGACAGGATGGCTGGGCTACACGTATTCTCGCGTTGAGCGGACAATTCCCGGAATCAATGGCGGCAAAACTTATTTGGCCCCGTACGATAAAACACATGAGGTGAGTGCCGTGCTTAATTACAAGATCAGTAGTCGGATGGCTGTTGCCGCAAACTGGGTGTATTCCACCGGACAGCCGGTCACCCTGCCAGTTCAGCGGTTTGTAATCAATGGGACAATCGTGCCCAATTATTCAAAACGCAATGGCTCGCGTTACGAAGATTATCACCGCCTGGACTTGTCGCTGACCATCTCCGGGAAAAAGAAGAAGGCACATTCTTGGAATGGCGAATGGGTATTTTCAGTTTACAATGCCTACAACCGAAAAAATACGTGGGCAATGAACTTTCTTCAAGAGAAGGCAAATCCCAATGTGACCTATGCTGAAAAAACATACCTGTTTCCTGTAATCCCTGCAGTCACTTACAATTTTAAATTTTAGAAGCATGAAATTAAAGCCCAGATATCGATTGTTTTACTTCGTCATTCTGGTCACGCTGGCATCTTGTACAAAGCGTGTTGAAATGGATTTACAGGCTGCGGGTGCTTCCAAATTAGTCGTTTGGGGGGAGATTACCAATGAGGCGGAACAGCATGAAATTCGCCTGGGGAAATCAGCGCCCTATTTCGCAAACAAGCCCGTTGAGCCTGTTCCCGGAGCTGTAGTTACGGTTGCTGATGGCGACCAAAAAGTTACCTTAAAAGAAGATTCGATCCGTACAGGCGTTTATTTGACGCCTCCTGATTATTCGGGAAAAGTTGGTCACCAGTACCATCTGGCTATTTCGCATGTTGATATCAATGAAGATGGCAAGATGGAAAGCTACCATGCCGAAACGGTCATGAAACCATCCGCTCCAATCAAGTGGACGAAGGTGGTTTACAATCCACTGTGGAGGGGGTGGGAAGTCATGGTTTCGAGTGAAAGCATTGTTAAAGACAGGCATTATTACCTGTTCAAAGTTTATAAAAATGGTGTGCTGTATACCGATTCGCTGAGTAAATATTGGACAACTGATGAGCGTTTTCTCAATGCCAATGAGATTAATGGGACAACCGTTCAGTTTTTTACAAAAGACAAGGGTGAATTTGTGTACAAAGGCGATACCATTACCATTGAAATGGATGGGATTACCCGTGAATACAATGATTTCATCAATGGGATACTGGATGAAATTTCAGAAAAAGTACCGATGTTCAGCGGTCCATCAGCCAATGTGAAAGGAAACATTAGCAACGGAGCGTTGGGATTTTTTGCTGTTATGGATGTGGAACGAAGCTCAGTCGTTTATAACGGAGAAGGAGAAAAGCAACCCAAGTAGTTTATCGATTAAGCAATCGCAAGTGTAGCTACACTGACTTTGGAATCGCTGCTCGATAAAATGCTTTGCGCACAGGCTTCAAGTGTCGCTCCGGTGGTGACAACATCATCAACTAACAGGACGTGTTTGTTGTTGAAGGCTTCCGGTTCCGTCAATTCAAAAATACCATCTACATTCAACCAGCGGTCAAAACGCGATTTTTGGGTTTGTGTGCTTGTGAAAACCCTTCGTCGAACAGCTTGGCTGTCAATTGGAATATCCAGTATTTCAGCCAATCCTTTTGCAAAATGAAAACTCTGGTTATAGCCCCTTTTTCGTTCTTTTTTAGGATGAAGTGGAACCGGACAAATTAAATCGATAGGTTGAATAAATTCGGAGTTTTTAATTTCGTGGGCCAGTTGTTGCCCCATTAATTCACCTAGCTCTTTCATACCTTTGTACTTCAACTGGTGCAAAATTTTTTGGTACGGGCTTCCTTTTTTGAACTCCATCAGTGCAGTTGCCCGCTCAATACGAATCCGCCCGTAAAACAGTTTTTCCATCGGGTTTTCCGGTTCGTCGTGGTAGTTGGTTCGCGGCATATGCAATAAACATTTCATGCAAACATGTGATTCGTTGGATATCAGCTTTTGTCCGCATACAAAGCAAAGACGGGGATAAAATAGCTCCAGAAAAGCATTGAAATATTCGTTTATAACCGGCATGAGGTGGAAAATTTTAAGAAAAGATATTACAATTTGTGTAATAATTTATTGACAATGAGTTAATATTTACCGCTTCAATTTTAACAATTGAATAATGCTATTGTAAAACAAAGCTAATTTTTAGTTCAAATAAGGGGCCTACTTTAGTGGGTGTAAATAGTTAAGTTCTTGAAAATTAAAATGAGAACATAATGACAAACGCGAAAGTGAGTCTGTTAACTGAAGTATCAATAGGGTAACAGGGTCATTCTCGATCTTCCCTTTCCCGTATCAGAATTATTCCCAAAAAGGTTGCTGTCCCGGCAACCTTTATTGTTTTATGCCTTTTTTAAAACGATTGATCCGATGACTGGGAGTCATCGGATCAATAAACTTAAACCTTTAATCCTGAATTATTTTCCATAAATCTTTTGGAGAGTTTCGGATAGATCTTCCGGTTTGTGCCCGATCAGTTTTTTAAGGGTATTGTCCGGAAAATTAAATTCGCCTGCACTCATGCCTTGTGCAAACATAGCTCCCACTTCAATTCCGCCTTCCGGAACGCCGGCATCTTTCAATGTTTTTTTGAATTCATCAACTGGTGGCGAAACATAGTTGATCTGTTTCCCTGCTATTTCTGTGAGCATTTTGGCAATATCATGGAACGAATAGGCGGTTTCTGTGGAAATCTCGTAGCTTTTGTTTTCGTGCCCGTCGGTGGTCAAAACAACGGCTCCTGCTTCAGCCATGTCCGTCCGTGTTGCGAAAGCAACTTTTCCATCTCCGGCTGGAAAATAGACGACACCTGTGTCAATTACCTGGTCGCCAATATAAACGGGAACATATTCGCTGTAAAGGTTGTGTTTCATAATGGTGTAGGCCATCCCTGATTCTTTCAACAATTCTTCAGTTTTTAAGTGGGAACCTGAAACCAGCGCGACGGGCGAATTGTCGGTTTCATCTTTACGTTGAATGCTCGTATAGACGATATGCTTTACCCCGGCTTTTTTTGCGGCAGCAACTACGTTTTCGTGTTGTTCCATCCGTTTAAAAAGATCACTTCCTGACACGAAATACAGCGCATCAATACCTGTAAAAGCAGTTTCCAATGATTGAGGATCATCGTAGTCCGCTTGAAAAACAGTGACTCCTTTTTCTTTATATGAAGCTAATTTTGATGGATCCCGCGAAATAGCAGCCAGGGATGATGGTTCGACTTTTTCAGTTAAAAATTTTAAAACTTGTCCACCAAGATGTCCGGTGGCTCCGGTTACCAATATTTTTTTCATGACTCAATTATTTTGAATTGTTTAATTACTTATATAAAATTACTTACTTTTGGAGAGTGAAGATAGCAAGCATGAATTGAATAACCAATAAGGCACTGGCTCGTGTGCTGCTTACTTTCGAGTTAGATTTGCTGATATTCAGCTTAAAAGATTGGAGAAAAAATGGGAATAGTTTTAGAAAAATACGCGAACAGTGAAAAATGTCCGGTACGGAATATTTTGGATCGATTTGGCGACAAATGGTCCATCCTAATTTTAATGGTTTTGGGCGAAGGAGAAGTGATGCGTTTCAAGGATTTGAACGCTGCAATCGATGATATTTCGCAAAAGATGTTGACTGTCACTCTGCGAACACTTGAGGCTGACGGCCTGGTCAACAGAACCGTGTATCCGCAAATTCCACCCAAAGTGGAATATCAGCTAACTGCGTTGGGCACCAGCTTGCTTCCGCACATCCAAAACCTGGCAAATTGGGCAAACAACAATTTTGAAACCATCGAAAAATCAAGGGCTGCTTATGGTCATTGAGTACTTTCCAGGTTTTCAGAAAATTCAACTTCGATTACGCTTCGGTTCTTTTGTGTGAAATTTTTACAATCGCTGTCAATATATTTGACATGTTTGGTCGTGTCCAGTTTTGTAAAGCGCTAATATGGAGTGGCTTATAGTTTTGGTTTGAAATGTGCCTGATTTGATCTAAAAGCACAATTATGATTAAGCTAAATGAAATCGATAAGTACTACGATTCTAAATTTCAGCGGACTTTTGTATTAAAAGGGATTAATTTAAGCGTTGACGAAGGAGAATTTCTCAGCATCATGGGACCCAGTGGTTCCGGAAAATCAACCATGCTCAATATTATTGGCTTATTGGACAACCCTTCTGCAGGAAAATATTTGTTATATGATCAGCCGGTTTTGGAACTCAAGGAACGTAAAACGGTGGAATACCATCGCAATTTTATGGGCTTCATTTTTCAGGCTTATCATTTAATCGAAGACATGACTGTGTATGAAAATATTGAAACGCCACTGATTTACAAAGGAGTGAAAAGCAAAGACCGCAAAGCGATGGTGGCTGATTTGCTCGATCGGTTCAACATCGTTGCCAAAAAAGACTTGTTTCCGCCCCAACTTTCCGGAGGGCAGCAACAATTGGTTGGTATTGCACGGGCCATTGTTGGAAAACCCAAATTGTTACTGGCCGACGAACCAACCGGCAACTTGCATTCCTCGCAAGGCGAAATGATCATGGATATTCTCAAGGAATTAAATGCCGAAGGGATGACCATTGTTCAGGTAACACACAATGAAAAGTTTGCAGGCTATGGAAAACGGATCGTTCGTTTGGAAGATGGTCTGATCCGGGAAGATTACAACGCAAAAGCTTAGCCGTTTTTTCGGCCGGTTTCCAGTTTGGTTGTCACTTCGCGGCGAACACGGCCGTGGAGCCGTTCCCAATGTGTCCGCATGAAATTTTCTACAGCAGCTTTGTCGGACTTTGACAGTTCGCGTAGTGCCCACGACAGTGCTTTGACAACCATGTCATCGCGGTCATCAATCACCCGTTCACAGACCATCAACGTGCGACCAGTGTTTCCCGTTCCACCTTTGGCTTTTAAATTTAAAGGAATGGTGCAAACAACGCCCACACGACGCAACCATCGATCATCACTTTTTAGCCACTTTTTAATCTGCGAATCCGGCAAGGTACCTTCGCGCCAATGCCAACCGGCAATCATGGTGCAATACGCATCCGTTGAAACCCAGTTGTCGAGTACACTTCCCAGCTCCAGGATTTGTTCTTTTGTGAGCGCTTTTAAGGCAGGTTTTACTTTCCAGAGAATTTCGTAAGCTAGAATTTGGCATTCAAAAATACCTTGCATGCACAGCAACAAGCAGACTTCGATCCAGCGTTCCGGGCTGAAATCGAACAAAATGGGCCTCCAGTTTTTGACGATGGATTTTAGTTGAGGAGCACTTACACCCAACCATTTCATGTGGGTTGTAAAAGGGGTAACACCCTTGGTATTATGCCGGGCAGAGGAAGCCTTTTTCAAATCCTCAATCAGTATATTCACAATTTCATTGTTCGTCATCGTCAGGTTTTTGTAAATTTGATGGCTTTAAAAATAGGAAATTGCCATCAAACAGAAATCGATGAAACTAGTTTTTGCCACTAATAATCTACATAAATTAAAGGAATTACAGCATTTGTTGGGTGATGAAATTCACTTGCTCAGCCTAAACGATATTGGTTGTGAGGAGGAAATTCCTGAAAATCAGGAAACGCTTGAAGGGAATGCCGCTGAAAAATCATTTTTCATTTACAAAAATTACGGCTACAACTGTTTTGCCGATGATACCGGTCTGGAAATCGACGCCTTGAATGGTGAACCGGGCGTGTATTCTGCGCGGTATGCCGGAGAGGAAAAAAGTGCCGAAGCAAACATGAAAAAGGTATTGGCAAAAATGAAAGAAATAAAAAACCGGAAAGCCCGTTTTAGAACTGTCATTTCATTGGTGATTGATGGGGAGGAACAACAATTTGAAGGCGCTGTTGAAGGCCACATTCTGGAGGAAAAACATGGCGATGAAGGTTTTGGTTATGATCCTGTTTTTCAGCCTGATAGATATCAGCAGTCGTTTGCTGAGATGAACCTGGAAATGAAAAACCAAATTAGCCATCGTGGGCGTGCTGTTGAAAAGTTGGTAGCCCATCTGAAATCTTTAAATTCAGCTTTATGAAACATGTTAACCTGAGCCTGATTCTGTTCTTATTCAGCGTTAAACTCTTTGCCCAGGCTGCTGTTGGAGACTGGACAGATTATTTGTCCTACGCATCAGCGGAGAAGGTCATCCAGGCGGATGGAAAAATATTCTGCATCACCACAGGCGGGCTTTTTACTTACGACACGTCGGATAATAGTTTGCAGAAATTGAATCAAATTAATGGGCTGTCGGATGTCAATCCTACCATTCTGGGTTATGGGAAAGAAGCGGATGTGGTGCTGGTGGCATATGCAAACAGCAATCTCGATCTCATCACGAAAGATAACATTTACAACGTTTCGGCCATCAAGCGGAAGCAAATTCAAGGTGATAAACGAATTTATAATATTTTGGTTGTTGGCCAAACGGCTTACCTGTCATGTGGTTTTGGTATTGTCGCAGTCAACCTGGAAAAACATGAGATAAAAGACACCTACTACATTGGAGATAATGGTTCGCCAGTGGTGGTTTTGGACATGGCTTTCGATGGAACCTACTTGTATGCAGCCACTACACAAGGAATTTATAAAGCGGATATTAACGCAGAGAACCTTCAGGATTTTCACAATTGGGTGAAAGATGAAACCATTCCGCATGCGGATGGGCAATTTGACCAGCTAGAAGTTTTTAACGGGAAATTGCTTGCTTCTTATTACTATCAAACTTTAAAAACCGATGGTACAAAAGAAGACCACAGTGAGCTTTATGTGCTCGATAATGGATGGAAACGCTTCGATATGAATGTCGCATATCTACGTGGAATGCAGATTTACAACAATCTTTTGTTGGTTTCGAGGGGCTATGAACTTCATGTTTTTGACGCCAGCGAACAGATGGTGGACAAAATAAGGTCATACAACTTGAATGATTCTCGCGATTATATTTTGAATATAGAGGATGCCATCATTGGCAGCGATGGCGCATATTGGCTTGCTGACTCGAACAATGGGCTTATTCGCGTAGCAGACGGGGGCGATGAATTATTAATTCCTGAAGGTCCACCGAACGATAAAATTTTTTCGATGGTTGCCAATGGCAACGACCTTTGGGTTGCTGCTGGTGGTTACAATGATGCATGGGGGCCAATTTACAACTGGGCGCAGGCATCACGATATCGTGCAGGTAGCTGGGATGAAATTAGTAATCGAACAATTGAAGGTCTTCAGGGCATTCATGATTTGGTGAATATTGCGATCGATCCACGTGACCCGGACCATATGTTTGCGGGTACCTGGGGCGAAGGCATTTTCGAATTTCAAGGTGACCAGTTGGTTAATCATTTTACCCATAAAAACGCATCATTACAATCTGTCCCTGCAAAAGATTCATCAACAATTGTACGTATTGGCGGAATGGCTTTTGATTCAGACTATAATTTATATGTGACCAACTCCATTGTGGGAAAACCTCTGTCTGTCATGCATCCGGACGGAACCTGGGAATCGTTTAAATTGAATGGGATTACGGCTGATGATAATGTGGGTAATATTGTTGTTGGTGATAACGGTGATCAGTGGATTGTCGTCCCGCGGGGGAATGATCTTTATGTTCGCAAAGCTGATGGCTCGGAGGGGAGACACTTGAAAGTCGTCTCCTATTTTAACAATGGAGAAAAAGAACAATTTACACCGATGGATGATGTTTTTTCCATTGCCGTTGATTTGGACGGAGCTATCTGGGTGGGAACATCGCAGGGTGTTACTGTTTATTTTAGTCCAGGTGAAATTTGGGATAACAGTTCGTTCTACGCCAATCAACCCGGCGTTGATTTGAACGATGGAATTTACCACCCGTTGCTAGCCAAAGAAAAAATTACTGCCATTGCTGTTGACGGAGCCAACCGCAAATGGATAGGAACGGCAAATTCCGGTGTATATCTTATCTCGGCGGATGGACAACATGAACTTCAGAATTTTAATGAAAGCAATAGTCCGCTGTTGTCAAACTCAGTCAACTCAATTGCCATAAATGACAATAACGGAGAAGTCTTTTTTGGGACTACTGATGGAATTATTTCCTATCGTGGACAAGCGATTAAAGGGAAAAATGCCTACGATGATGTCTATGCATTCCCCAATCCGGTTCGCGAAGATTACCATGGTGACATTGTTATCACAGGCTTGGTTGCCAACACCGACGTGCGGATTACAGACATTGCCGGTAACCTGGTATACAAAACCAAGTCGTTGGGTGGACAGGCAGTCTGGGATGGTAACAATCTGAATGGGCATCGAGTGAGTACTGGCGTGTATATGGTTTTTGGGAATGATAAGTTGGGAGACCAGACGTTTACGACCAAAATATTATTCATCCATTAACGGTTTGTTGCACCAATGCAGGAAAAAACCCGTGGCATATTTTTACACCACATCAATTATTCGGAAACCAGCATTATTGCCCGAATTTACACCGAAAAATTTGGTCGGCAATCGTACATGGTCAATGGTGTAAAGCGTAAGAAATCATCCATGCGGATGAATCTTTTTCAGCCTTTTAATTTACTGGATTTGGAAGTGTATTATCGCCCCGGACGTGATCTTCAACGCCTGAATGATGCCCGGATTTCAGTTCCATTTGACCACATTCCTTTTGACATCCGTAAAAGTTCACAGGCCATTTTCCTGTCCGAAATTTTACTCAAATGCCTTCGGGAAGAAGAGCCAAATGCAGACCTTTTTGAGTACCTGTTTCACGCAGCTTGTTTGTTGGACATGTTGGAAAAAGGAGTATCTAATTTCCATTTGGCTTTTCTATTCAATCTGACCCGGTTTTTGGGAGTCTTTCCCCAACTGCCAGATCGTTTACATGCCAACTATTTTGATTTACTTTCGTCTTCCTTTTCAAATTCGGAACCATTGCACAACCAGTTCATGAATGTTGAAACAACCGAAAAATTCAGGGAATTGTTTCAGGTTGAATTAGGAAAAATTGACCAACTCAGATACAATAACACACAACGAACTGTATTATTAGCCAAGTTGCTGGAATACTACAAAATTCATTTGGATTTGATTGGAGACGTAAAATCATTAACAGTTTTAAAAGAAGTTCTAGAATAACCTTTGAAGCCAAATTAATTCTTTAAATTTGAATGAATAATCTGTCAGCAACCGTCTCTTTTATTATTTTTGCGAACTCATAATTTAGCATGGTACAATCTAAACTACCCAATACTGCAAATAGCGTTTTTTCAACCATCAGTAAGTTGGTGGACGAATCGGGTGCCATTGATATGGCGATTGGAAAGACGGACTTTCCATGCTCCCAGAAACTCATTGATTTAGCGGTCAAATATCTGAATGCAGGATACAATAATTATGCGCCGCTGGAAGGTATTTTTCCGTTGCGTAAAGAAATTGGAGAAATGGTTCGCAGAAATTACGGGCACGAATACAATCCGAAGACCGAAATAACGGTGACTGCCGGA
Source organism: Sunxiuqinia sp. (assembly GCA_035266925.1). Taxonomy (GTDB): domain Bacteria; phylum Bacteroidota; class Bacteroidia; order Bacteroidales; family Prolixibacteraceae; genus Sunxiuqinia. The sequence goes on from DATFMO010000513.1 coordinate 9,577, forward strand.
ACGATCCAGGCCATTCATACGGCCATTAGCTCGGTGATTAAAGATGATGATGAAGTCATTATTTTTGAACCCGCTTTTGAGTCTTTTGTACCCAGCAT
>DATFMO010000514.1:0-3608 GCA_035266925.1 Sunxiuqinia sp.
CCATCAGGAAGATCCAACACACACAGTCAGCTATCTGGGGGTATTGCAACAAGCGCTGAGGGATTTAAGTGCCTGGGTTGAAAAAGGAGTAAGACCTCCGGCTACAACAAATTACAAAGTGGTAGACGGACAAGTCATTGTCCCTGACTCAGCAGATGAAAGAAAAGGTATTCAGCCTGTTGTCCATGTCAAAGTGAATGGAGGTGTTCGCGCCGATGTTAAAGTGGGTGAAGAAGTAACTTTTGACGCTTTTGTTGAGACACCAAACAATACGGGGAAAATTGTGGCAGCAGAATGGGATTTTGAAGGCAATGGAGATTTCCCGGATAGAATGAATATTGCAAAGAATAATGGTTCGTTGGCATTTAAGACGACGTATTCCTTTGCTAAGCCAGGGACGTATTTCCCCGTGCTTAGAGTGGCATCGCAACGAGATGGAAATGCAAAAACGCCTTTTGCCCGCATTCAGAATTTAGGACGGGTACGAGTAGTGGTGAGAGATTAGTCAATTGACTTGAAATCAAACCAATAATTAGTGGAAGTTCTGCAGAATAATGATCAATGAAAAAAAAATGATGAAAAATTATTTGGTAACAGTTATATGGTTATTAATTGGGGCAATGAAATTTTGTCCCGAAGGGGCATTTGCACAATCTAATAGGCCGCAATTAACAAAGACACTCGTCGTCGATGGGGGCAGGTTTTACGATTTTAACAAAAATGGGAAGCTTGATGCTTATGAGGATTACAGGAATCAAGTGGATAAACGGGCAGAGGATCTTTTGTCTCAAATGACCTTAGCTGAGAAATTGGCTCAGTTACAATGTCCCTGGATAAATAAAACAAAACTTTGTACCCGTACTTCTTTTGACAGTATTGGAGCAATGAAGGCGTTTCCAAATGGATTAGGAGCAATTTTGAGACTTAGCGATGGTAAGTCTTTTCTCTCGAGAAAAGGAACACCTCATGCCGGTGACATGGTAAAGTTGGCCAATCAAACACAAAATTTTTTCATAGAAAATACGCGTCTGGGAATTCCTGTTCTTTTCATTGAGGAAGCACTCCACGGTCTGATGGTTAAGGATGCAACCATGTTTCCTTCGTCCTTGGGGATGTCCTGTTCATGGAATGAGCAATTGACTAGCGAAGTTTTTAGCGCTGTTGCTGAAGAAGCCAGGGCTGTTGGAACGCATATATTACTGGCTCCGGTTTTGGACTTGGCGATGGACCCACGTTGGGGCAGAACCGAAGAAACCATGGGAGAAGATCCCTGTTTAACTAGCCGATTGGGACTTGCTAAAGTCAATGCATTGCAGGGAAATGCCAGTATTCCAGATAGCAATCATGTAGCGTCTTTTTTAAAACATTTGGGTGCCCATGGTGCACCTGAAGGTGGAAATAATATCGGGCCTGAGTTCGTAACGGAAAGACAGTTGCGCGAGGCGTATTTTAAGCCTTTCGAAACAGCAATAACTAAAGGACATGCTTCAGGTGTTATGCCAAACTACAATGAAATAGATGGAGTACCGGCGCATTCCAATAGATGGTTATTGCAAAGTATTCTCGGTAGAGAATGGGGATTCGGCGGTATTGTTATTTCAGACTACAATGCCACGTTAGAACTTGCAACAATTCATCATGTTGCCAAAGATACCCTGGATGCAGGTGTTCTTGCTTTGAAAGCAGGCGTGGATTTGGAGCTAACAGACAATTTTACCTACGAAAAGCTTCCGTTGGCACTTGAGCAAGGAAAAGTTAGTGAAAATGAAATTAACAATGCTGTTCTTCATATCTTGAGAATGAAATTTCAATTGGGACTTTTTGATCGTCCATTTGTTGCCGAAAATAAAACTGAAATTCTTGGCTCTCCTGAACATCGTGAGTTGGCACTCGAAGCTGCAAGACAATCCATCGTACTTTTAAAAAATGAAAATAATCTACTGCCGCTAGATAAAAGCAAGTATAAAAAAATTGCTGTGATAGGGCCTAATGCAGATAAGTGCATTTTGGGCGGATATTCACACATGCCACGTGTGACAGTTTCGCCATTGGAGGCCCTAAAAGAAAAATATAGTCATGTAGATGTTGCTTATGCTCCCGGATGCCAGTTAAATGTTGGAAAAAACAAACGGGGACCATCAGTTTTGGCAAGTCACGAAGATAACCTTAAATTAATAAGTAATGCTGTTTTGGTGGCTAAAGATGCTGATGTGATTGTACTCATGTTGGGGGGAAATAATGATATATCACGAGAAGCAACCATGCCTGGATATCCGGGAGATTTAGCTGACCTCGAGCTTTTGGGAGACCAAAATGAACTAGTTGACTCATTAAACATGTTGGGCAAACCAATAGTGGCTTTTGTTTTCAGTGGCCCGCCAATATCTTTTGTACACTTAGCCAAGACTGTGCCAGCCATTGCACAATGCTGGTATTTAGGACAGGAAACTGGCTACGCTGTAGCAGAAACCTTGTTTGGAGATAATAATCCTTCAGGAAAATTAACCGTTTCAATAGCAAGATCTGCCAGTCAGCTGCCAGCTTACTATTATAAAAAACCCTCTTCCAGAGTACGTCCATATAATTTAGCGGAAAACGGACCCCTTTATCCATTTGGGTTTGGTCTCAGCTATACAAGTTTCCACTATGATAATTTGGCCTTGTCAAAGTCTGTAATTAAATCCGGACAATCTGCGAGTGTGTCTGTGGATATTACGAATACAGGCAATAGGGATGGTGCTGAGATTGCTCAAATGTATATCCGGGATGAAGTGAGCTCTGTCACTCGTCCGGTAAAAGAGCTAAAGGATTTTAGGAAAATTGACTTAAAATCTGGCGAGACAAAGAGAGTTTCTTTCAGAATTGTCCCTGAGATGTTATCGTTTTACAATCAGGAAATGAAAAAAGTGGTCGAACCAGGAGAGTTCAAGATAATGGTAGGACCTTCCTCTGAAAGCGTTGACACGGTAAAATTATTAGTGGAGTAGTCGTTCATTATAAAATCTAACTGTAGCATATAGGATTAGATTTTGAAAGGTATGTTAAGTATGCGTGTAAACAAAATTGTGTCCCGATTAGTGTTTTGTGTGCTGATAATCAATATGAGTAACAAAACTTTAATTGCTCAACGTGAATTAAGTCAGCCCAAACTTCGCTATTATTTATCAGAGGATAGTACATCTTATGCAGGAGTGACGTTGGTGAACCAGGTTTGGACGAGGTTGATTCAAAACAACCCGGATATTAACGGATTGGATGAACCAAATGATTTTGATATCGGTGTAAGGCGAAGTCGTTTGATATTTTATACTTATCTGATGGACAGGGTATTGTTATATACTCAGATTGGGTCTGATGGCCTCACATTCAACCAATCGGAAAAACCTCAAATGTCATTATACAATGCACAAACCGAGTTTATCCTGAAGAAAAATAAACTAAATGTTGGATTTGGCTTGCATACCTGGAATGGAATTTCGCGATACAACAACAGTAGTGCTGCAAAACGATTGGTTGTAGATAACCCTGTATTTACCTACCCTGTAGGGGGCATTTGGGATCGGTTTGGAAGGCAATTAGGAATATATGCGAAAGGTACAATTGCAAAA
>DATFMO010000515.1:0-2173 GCA_035266925.1 Sunxiuqinia sp.
TGCTGGCAATAACACAAACTGATGCGGATCATTCGGCATGGAAAGTCCATTTTCAACCAGCACCTCTTTCCGAGCCACACCAGCCCGCGAATGTGCCAGTCTGGTAGTAATTCGCACCATGACAGGCACTCCTGTTTTCTCCGACAGCTCAAATCCTGCCCGGGTCATATCGTAAGCTTCCTGCTGGCTAGAAGGTTCCAGCACCGGAATCATGGCAAACTTGCCGTAATAACGCGAGTCCTGCTCATTTTGTGAAGAATGCATGGATGGATCATCGGCGACCGCCAACACCATTCCTCCATTCACACCAGTGATGGCCGAGTTGATAAAGGCATCAGCAGCCACATTCAGCCCCACATGCTTCATGCAAACAAGTGCACGCTTCCCTGCATAGCTCATTCCCAAAGCTGCTTCATAGGCGGTTTTCTCATTGGCCGACCAATCCCGGTGAATGTTACGTTCTTCGGCCAACTTATTGTCTTGTATAAATTCGGTTATTTCGGTGGAAGGAGTACCAGGATAGGCATATACGCCGGAAATGCCACCATCAATGGCTCCCTGCCCGACAGCCTCTACTCCCAAAAATAGCTGCTTCTGCATAATATTGATTTATTGGTTTCTTTTATGAAACTTCAAAATTAGCAGGCTGGCGTTTAGAAACAATATAATTTGTCAGGGTTTGACTAAATGGATTCGCTTTAAATAGGCTACTAGTTAGTGAACCATTATTCGATCGTCCTTCGAAAAACATCATCTGGATAAACGATATTTGAAAGAAACAAGCCTTCTGGTGGCGCCGATGCTCCCGCAGCACTGCGATCTTTCGCTTCAATAATTTGTCGGAATTTATCAATAGACAGCTTGCCCTGCCCCACTTTAACCATGGTTCCAACAATGGCACGAACCATGTTCCTCAGGAACCGATCGGCTTTGATGGTGAAAACCAACTGATGCCCTTTCTGAATCCAACGGGCATAATAAACTTTGCAGTTGTTAGTTTTCACATCGGTGTGCAAACGACTGAAACTGGTGAAATCAGTATAATTAAATAAAACAGCGCAAGCCACATTCATCTGGTATACATCCAGCTTTCGGTTGAAATACCAGGATGACTCCTGAGCAAAGGGGTCTTTTTGCTGGTTGATGTAATAATGATATGTTCGGGATGTGGTATTAAAACGAGCATGTACCTCAGGTTCCACTTTTGAAATTCGATAAATGACCAGGTCAGCATTTAAAAAGCTGTTCAGTTTGTAGGTGAAATCCGGATGATCCAGTTTTTCGTCTTCTGAATCGAAATGAGCCACAAAATAGCTGGCGTGCACCCCGGCATCAGTGCGTCCGGCACCGGTTACAGCTATTTGTTCGCGGCAAATTGTACGCAGTGCTTTTTCCAAGGTTTCCTGAACAGTGTTCGCATTGGGTTGAATTTGCCAACCATGAAACCGGGTACCATTGTATGCCAACTCGACAAAATATCGTTGCATGATAGTGAAGTTTAGTTCAAAGTAAAAAAATATAAAACCCTCTTACAAGGATCGGCGAAATTATTAATTTTACAGCTCTTTCAGGGGAAATTAACTTAACAATTTTTAACAAGTTTACACCCTTTTTTGGAGAGGAATACCGTAATTTCGTCAACCAATATTGAAAAATAAATAACTAGAAATATGGATCATATAGCGGAAACTAAAAATGCAGATCAAACAGTGAACATTCGGGAGCTGAATGAAAGAATCCAAAAAGAGAGTTCGTTTGTTGATTTGATCAACATCGAAATGAATAAGGTCATTGTTGGCCAGAAACATTTGGTCGAAAGTTTACTAATCGGGCTGCTGTCAGGTGGACACATCCTGCTGGAAGGTGTTCCCGGATTAGCAAAAACATTGGCGATTAACACGCTGGCAAAAACCATTGATGCTGATTTTGCCCGCATCCAGTTTACTCCGGACTTGCTGCCTGCCGACTTGTTGGGTACCTTAATATACAGTCAGAAAAACGAAGAATTTGTTGTTAAAAAGGGACCGATCTTCACCAATTTCGTTCTGGCTGACGAGATCAACCGGGCACCGGCCAAAGTACAGTCAGCCTTGCTCGAAGCTATGCAGGAACGACAAATCACCATCGGAGACCACACTTATAGTTTGGAAGAGCCATTTTTGGTGATGGCCAC
>DATFMO010000516.1:0-3347 GCA_035266925.1 Sunxiuqinia sp.
GCTTTTTGTGTGCCCTTCGCGCGTTGTCTCCGATTTCAGCTTGTTCAAGCTTCTATTGCGTACGGCCGTGTAGAGGTAGGATTTTACCGATCCCTGAATTTTTATCTTCCTCTTGTCCTCCCAAATCTTTGTAAAGACCTCTTGAACAACATCTTCTGCGATAAAGTCATCCTGAACATATTTCATTGAAAAATGACACAATGAATTATAATATTTTTTGAATAACGTCTCGAATTCGTTTGATCCTCCTCGCGTGACCTGGTCAAAAATTAATATGTCTTCCTCCCTTTTCACAAAAGATTGCTAAAATGTCTTGAAAACTAAAACCTGCATACTAGTATCCAGATTCCGAAATGGAATAAGGTGTAAAAATATGAAAATAAAACTTTCAGTTCGGCTGTTATGTTTCCCTATAAAAAAAACTATCGGAATTAAACTGATTTTGAGAACAGATTGCCATTTTAATTCGATCAATTTTTTTGAACTTGTAACTTGATGCAATCAGCTATCGTGCACCATGATTTTATTCACATGATTTTAGGGGCCATCAAGTTCGTTTCCATCAATATCTCTAAAATCAACAATGTAATTATCGCCATTATACAGCGTAATGCTTGCTCCTAATGCAGACCCTACCGGTGTGACATCGGCGATCTCAAGATTCGTGATGGGCGGTAATTCATCTTCCTTCCAGGCCTCATTGTCCATCCGGTGCCACATCACGATGACCATCAGTTCCATAGCCGGACTTTAAGCTATCCATTTTTTACGGACATAAATCATCGTACTTTCGTCTGCTTCTGCATTCCGGTAGGCATGAACCAGGCTTTCCAAATTTCCCCGGCCATTGTACGTTATCGTAGCTACCCGGCTTCCGGGAATAGAAGCAGAAATGACCTCTTATACAAGCAACATTAGCACGCGGAGGTTTCTTGATCTAATGAGGACAGGGAACCATTCGCCCCTGCACATCCCAGTATTTCAAAGTTCCTGAAAGTTTGGAGACTTCAGTATTCGGGAACGTGCGCCACCCCCAATGAGTGCAAGGAACTCAGGCTTAGTTGACTTCTCAATAGATAGCTTCAGGTGGGGCAGCGAAAAACTGTTACAGGCTGGGCAACCATAAAACTTCAGTCAGCAATAAGCTGACTGAAAACGGGTACTGCTTCATGGAGTTTTGAATAGAAAGACACCATCTAATCTGCAACAACATTTTTCTTGTCATTTACAAAAAAACAATCGCTACTTCGTGTTCCGATAATTCAATTGGATCAATGATAATTGTTTTCAGGCATTGTTTTTCTTCTGTCACATTGGCCCAGAGCCTTTTTCAACCAGACCTGGCATACATTTCCAGTGTGTTAAAAACGCATTTTTTTCGATTGTGTTATGGATGATATTGACCTTTTACGACTAACTTATCACCCGAATCATCTACTTCAAACAAATGAGGTATCCTGATGGTGCGTCCGTTTACATTTTTATGGCTGTGGATCGACATAAGCAGTTTTCCCTCAAACGTGTGGAATAACATGCCGTGGCCAAAATTTGGTGGAGTGATTGGTTCTTTTTCCTGCACCCATGGGCCATCCAAGGTGCCGCTTTCCGAGTAGGCTACCCCCTGAACATAGTCATTGAAAACCCAACTTGTCCAAATCATCCCTAATTTTCCGGTTTGAGTTCTAAATAAATAAGGGCCATCGGTTACTTTATTGGGAACAATACGGCCGTTTTGGTCTTTCTCCATGCTCCACGGTGAATCATAAGCAAAAAACAAAATTTTTCTTTCCCCGGTTGTACCGCTTAAATCCGGTTTCAGTTCAATTTTTTCGATGGTTCCGTTCCAGTTTATCAACCATTCAGCACAATAGACCATGTAGGGTTTTCCATCCGTATCGACCCAGAAAGTACCATCCAAAGTAGGTATGTTCGCAGGCAGATAAGTTTTATCTTTCATTGGGACATAAGGACCGTCAGGTTTATCACTAACCAATACCTGGCAAGCTCGCCGGTTAATCACATTGCCTTTTACGGTGTCAATCACTACATCTCTGTTGGTGAAAGTAGCAAAGTAATAGTACTTTCCCTTGTACTGATGCAATTCGGCTGCCCAGATCATGGGGTGTGGCCCCATCCACGATTCAGGATCAGTCTTTGCTACCTGGTATGGACCTGACCACAAGCGCAAATCTTTACTTTTCCATAGCCATCCGCCCGTACCTGTCATATAATAGGTCGAGGTATTTTTGTCGGCCAGGATAGCGGGGTCACTCAACCGGATGGAATCCAACGAAATATTCTCTCTGAATTTTGGCCTCCAGCCCTGAGCAAATGTAGATGCAAAACCTAGTGCCATTAATAATGTAATCAGAATCCTTTTCATCGTGTGTCGAATTATTAATTCATATGGTTAGTGTTCATCAAGGCTTGTGGCCTCTTTTTTTGTAAGCGGAATAATCGCTCTATGTTTGGGAGATGTGAAATTGATTGGATTCATTTCACCATCATTAAAACAGGCGTGTACATACTGTTTCTTCAAATTCCGGTTTATCAGTAAATATACTGCAACTTACGCTTATTGGTTTTTGACTAAAGTTACATCGTCCACCCTGCAAAATGCATTGGCTTCACCATCGGCCAAAAATCCTATTTCAACTTCATTGTTTTCTACTTTAACATTTTCAATACTGATGATCTCCCAGGAATCATTCGCTTTTTCGATGGGAATCGTAAAATTATTGTCGCCTGACTTGGCGTACATTTCAAGCTTATTGAAGCCCCCGCTGTTTTTCACTTTAGCTGTTAAGGTATAAAACCCATTTTCGAAAGTCACATATGCAGATGACGCGATTTTCTGATCCACTTTTCGTATAAAGTCCACCCTGTCGCTCATGTTCAGGCTTCTTTCTCCAATGACCTGCTGACGATCTTCCTGCGAATTTTGGTGATTTAACACAGGCGAAAGCGAATCAAGCGAAATTTCGGTACCTTTTATCACCGTGGTTTCCCAGCCTAAAAGCCGTGTCTGAACGGGTTTCACCGTGCTGGGCATCGGCTTTCTATCAGCTTCAAAGCTGGCATTTAATACGTAGTTGTTGTCTTCAGCCACAGCCCATTCACCAGTCACTTCATTTAAATTCCATGAATGAAGGGAATTAAAATAGGGAATGTCTCCGTCGAAAGACAAAGGACACCACTGATTGTAGCCCAATCCGTTTCCGGCAAAGTCGGCCCAGCGATCGCCACAGAATATTACTGTTTCTTGTTTGCTTCCCCTGACGGTGTAGAAAAATCCTGTTTGGGAAATGTGCGCGTAATCATCCTCGCAGCCCGGCATGACCAGCATA
>DATFMO010000517.1:0-3971 GCA_035266925.1 Sunxiuqinia sp.
CTCCTGGACACGAACAATATACTCGCAACATGGTCACCGGGGCATCAACAGCCAACCTGGCAATTATTTTAATTGATGCCACCAAAGGTGTAATTACACAAACACGCCGACACACTTTCCTGGTTTCATTGCTGGGAATTAAACACGTCGTGTTGGCTGTCAACAAAATGGACTTGGTTGATTTTGACCAAAAAGTTTTTGACGACATTTGCGAAGACTACAAAGACTTCGTTTCACAATTGGATATTCCGGACATCCACTGCATCCCACTTTCTGCCTTGAAAGGTGATAATGTGGTGGAGACATCAGAGCGCATGCCCTGGTACAAAGGTAAAGCGATGCTGGAGTTCCTGGAGTCTGTGCACATCAGCTCCGACCGTAATTTTGACGACTTGCGTTTCCCGGTGCAATACGTGTTGCGCCCCGACCGCGATTTCCGAGGATTTGCGACAAAAGTAGCGTCAGGAATTATTCGCAAGGGCGAAGAAGTGATGGTGTTGCCATCCAGAAAAACTTCAAAAGTTAAAAACATTGTTACCTATGATGGCGAATTGGAAGAAGCTTTTCCCCCACAATCGGTAACCGTGACGCTTGAAGATGAGATTGACATTTCACGTGGTGACATGCTCGTTTACCCGGATAATCAGCCGCGCGTTGACCGTCATTTCGAAGCACATTTGGTTTGGATGGATGAAAATGCAATGGACCCAACAACCCAATTTTTCATTAAACATGCCAACAACAACACCAAAGCACGAATCGACAAAATCAAATATAAAATTGATGTCAACTCATTGGCAAAATCAGAAGTTGATCATTTGGTGCTGAATGAAATTGGGCGTGCTGTTTTAACCACCAACAAACCATTGTTTTTCGATCCGTATAAAAAGAATAAGCAGACTGGTGCGTTCGTATTGATTCACCCGATGACCAACAACACTGTTGCCGTTGGTATGATCATCGATAAAATGAGTTCAGACGATCTGCCTTCGAAAATCAGCGAGGATCATCGAGCACAAATTCGCAAAGGTGAAGGACTGGTGAAAACAGATGAATACCAAAAACGCTACAATCAAAAAGGAGCCACGCTTTGGGTTACAGGATTGTTAGGTTCTGGAAAAAATGAATTCACCTACAGTTTGGAAAAACAACTGTTTGAAATGGGTGCAACGGTTGTGCTACTCGATGGTAGCTCTGTTCGTTCCGGCCTGTCAAAAGAGTTGGATTATTCTCCAACAGACCGTGCGGAACATTTACGTCGTGTGGCCGAAGTTTGCCGAATATTGAACGACCAGGGAATCATCACAATATGTGCTTTCATTTCACCGGACGAATCAATCCGCAAGCAGGTCACTGAGATTATCGGCGAAGATCGTTTTCACCTGTTTTACATGAATGCTTCGCTCGACTATTGCAAAAACAACAAACCGGAAGTTTACAATGACGAAAAAATCAAGTATGTTCCTGGCGTTGATGTTGCATTTGAAGAGCCTAAAAATGCAAAACTTGAATTGGATCCTGTAAACAACGGTAAAAATCCGGAGCAAGTGATCGAATACCTCAGGGAAAATAAAATCTTCCCACTGCAATAAAAATATTTTTTACCATAAATAAGAAACAGGAATCTAATTTTTAGGTTCCTGTTTTTTTTTGCTCTCCCCGCTTTGTGTTAATAATTGTTATTCAAATCCCTGTGAAGCAATAGATTTTGGTGGCAGTCGTTTTGCTAAAATGTTGAACATTTTATAATGCACTAATGTCTATGTTTTTAATAGCGAAGAAAACGAATTCAGGAAAAGCAAATTCCTCGGCAACGCATGGTTGCATTACATCAATGAATCTGACAAGACATTACTGCGGCCAGATTTCGACCATTCTCTCTAACTATTTTGGTCAGTGTATCTGATACATTGATAACCAGAAATGCCCGTTTAATAACTCCTGCCAATAACCAATTGACAATTAACAATAAATGTCTGAAATTAGCTACTCAATACAACGATCTATGACTCCTGCTGAAAGGTTTTTTAAATATTTCAACGCTGCCTACAGGCCAGAAGAAAGTGTAGAATCTTCCACACTTAGTAATGAATTCGTCGAGGAATTTATCGCCTATATTCCTGATTTTATCGACGAACTTGAGACCAATCTGCTCAAACATGAAATCGGTGATTTTTACGTCAAAATCAAAAACCTGAAGTACCTGTGTGAATATAGCGAAGAGTTTAATCGTTGTTGGTTATTGCTTCGGGCAATTTCCGGAGGCTTGAAACGCCTGCTGGATGAACCAACTTTGAACCATGCCACCGAAGTGTACGTGTATTATTACAGCAAATATGGTGGCCGCAGACGGTTGAGAGATGAAAACTGGTTCGAGCATCATCGTTGGGATTTCCTGGACAAATTAGCGGTGTTAAAATCAGACGATGAGTTGAACGAATTCATTCTTGAAAGAATCGAAGGACTGTCAAGCTATTTTTATTTGTATCGAAAAGAACTGGAATCATTCATCAACGATTTAAAACGATTGGCCAGTTGATGATTCCACAAACACCAGGCATTTATTTCTACAAAATAATACTATAAATTAGAGGTTGACTCAGCTGAACCAACCTCTTTTTTTGAGTAACTAAATGAGCGATTTAGTTCCCCCCATGATACCGATATCGTTTTCCGCCAATTGAACTGGCAGGAATACTGTCGCAAGTTGCTTGCTGGGATTGATATTGACCACGGTAGTTTCGCCCGTTGCCGTTGGCGTATCCATAGCCGTTGGCACAACTTTCAGCTCCTCCACGCTCCATCGAGCCCGAAATAATCTCCTGGTAATAATCGACTGCAAGAACAGTTGGTTCGTAAGTGACGTTGTTTTGCGCCAACACCCGCGTAAAAGCCCGCAAATGATTGCTTGATCCACGTAGAAGGTTTTCGTACACTGTCCGTATATCGGCGTTCTCGACCAGATCAAGTTGCTCTTCCAAATCCAGAATATCCAGTTCTTCCACGTATGCACCAACTTTGAGTGCTTCCACCAGCGACACTTCACCAGCCTGCTTGAGATCTTCATAAACCTTCTGCAAATCAGCATTGGTGAATTTGCCGACTTCCTCTAGTGCCGGATCCTCAATCTGAAAAGCATCCAGCAAAAAATGGACAGCTGCCATGTGTGTACTTTCACTTCTGGCGATGTTTCCGAATATCCGAATATTGTATTGATTATAAAAAAATGAATACAAATTGCCGGCGACTTTCTCTTCTTCGCGCATCCAGAGTAATCCCTGAACTTCGTCTTGTGTCAGATCGTCATCTCCGACCATTGCAAGTTTCAGGTTCTCAAGATTCACATCGGTGCTTCCGTCAAAATCAACACTTAAAACAGCCGCGCTGGGAACTTCATTTCCTGCCAAATCACTTTTCTCACAGGCCGTAAACAGTCCAAAACTCATCAGAATGATATATACGAAACGTTTCATACTTTTCTCCTCTTTAATTAATACCTCCTCGATTTCTTCCTGGGCGATTTCCCTGACAATTCGCCTGATTGCCACCTTTACCACGGCCCTGACGCATTCCTTGTCCTTTGGCACTATTTCCTTGTCCATTACCATACTTCTTGTTTTTGAACTTTTTCTTCCCGCCATGCTGAATGGCCAGGTATTGGCTTTTCTGGTCATCGTTCAACAAAGCCAACACATCTTTTTGATGCGCCGATTTAGCTGCCTGCATTTTCTGATACACTTCGGCTTTTACCGTCTGATCTGTCGTACTTCTTCTCTCGGTGCGAAAAGTAGCCATTTGTTCCTGGTGACCTTTCTCCAAAGTTACAATCTGTTCTTTTTGTTGGTCGGTTAATCCAGAAACCTGCGTTAAACAAGGCAAGTTTAAACTATTTGCTTTTTGGGCATATACACCTACTGACAATAGCAATCCCAAAAGCAATGCTGAAATTTTTGTTACTCTTTTCATCGATA
>DATFMO010000518.1:0-4588 GCA_035266925.1 Sunxiuqinia sp.
AAAGACGGAGAGCCAATTCCGGGTGCAACGGTTCTTGTTAAAGGGACAACGGTCGGGACAGTGACTGATAATAACGGGAATTATACGCTGATCAACGTTCCTTCAGATGCCACACTGTTGTTCTCGTTTGTTGGAGCCAGAACCGAGGAAGTACCCGTCAATGGGCGCACACAGATCAGCGTAATGCTCGAAGAGGAAGTTGTTGGCTTGGACGAGGTCGTAGCTATTGGTTATGGTACCGTAAAAAAGCGGGAATTGACCGGCTCAGTTGCTTCGGTGAAAGCAGAAGATTTTAACGTGATTCCATCTTCTGATGCCATGGAATTGATCCAGGGGAAAGTTGCCGGATTGAGCATTACCCGAACCAATGGTGGTGACCCAACACAGGGACTTGAAATTCGACTGCGAGGATCATCCAGTATCAGTGCCGATCAGGCTCCGTTGATTGTTGTTGACGGAATTCCGGGAGGAAACCTCAGCTCCATTGCACCTGAAGATATTGAGTCGATGGACATTCTGAAAGATGGCTCCGCCGCTGCGATTTATGGTACACGCGGAACAAATGGTGTGATCCTGATCACCACGAAATCCGGTAAAAAAGGAAATATGGTGGTTGAATTTTCATCCAAATTTACGACCCAGACAATTTTGAAGAAAATTGAGGTGCTGAATGCCGATGAATATCGCCAAATGAAAACCAAGCTGGAAACCACACATCCAGAAGTGGCCGCGGGTATGGTTGATTATGGATACAATACCGATTGGTTTAAGCAAATCACTCGAACACCTTTTAGTCATGTACAACATTTGTCGTTGAGTGGTGGAATGGATAAAACCACCTACCGATTGTCATTGTACTACACCAACCAGCAGGGGGTAATGCTAAGGTCTGATATGGAAGAATATCGTGCCAATTTGAATTTGCGACAATTGGCTTTGAATGATAAACTTCAGTTCACTGTTCAAATGGGATTATCGGATCAGAATGAACACCCGGTTGACTATGATGCTTATAGACAGGCGATTAAGCGGAATCCAACAGAGCCAGTGTATAATGAAGATGGGAGCTTGTTTGAAATTGATGGCTGGCAGTATGAAAACCCGGTAGGTGAGTTGACTGAACGTTTTCGCGACAATAGTTCTTCGCATCTATTTGCTAACCTGGGAACCGAATTATTCATCACCGATTGGTTGAAAGCGAATGTGATTGGCGGAATCCAGAAAACACGTTCGCTGAATGGCTACTACGAACCAAGTTACGCCCACACACAAGAGGTTGCCGGCACATCAGGCCAGGCTAGCCGCTCCGCTGCTGCCATGGATACCAAGACGTTGGAAGCAACGATCGATTTTAACAAAACCATCCGTGATCATCACATCAATGCAACAGCTGGATACTCATTCCAGGAGTTTGTCAACGAAGGATTTAATGCTGAAAACGGGAATTTTATTTCAGACGATTTGCTCTACAACAACCTTGGTTCCGGAACCAAGCTTAGAAATGGAAATGCTGACATGAGTTCCTACAAAACTGAAAGTCGCCTCGTTGGTTTTTTTGCACGTGCTTCTTATAACTATAATGGAAAATACTTCCTGTCAGCCAGCGTGCGCCGCGAAGGTTCATCCAAGTTCGGAGCCAATAATAAATGGGGTACTTTCCCAGCCATATCCGGTGCTTGGGATATCTCCAGGGAAGATTTTATGGCTGATTCAAACCTGGATCTTTTGAAAATACGCGCTGGATACGGGGTGACCGGTAACCAGGGAATTGATCCATACTTGTCTCTGCCCAGGATGGCTCAATCAGGTTATTTCTTTTACAATGGTAAGTTTATTCCGGGATATGGCCCTGATAGCAATCCAAACCCAGACCTGAAGTGGGAAACCAAAAATGAGTATGATGTGGGTATTGACTGGTCAATCAATCAGGGGCGTATTGGTGGTACGGTTGATTTCTATGTTCGCGACACCAAAGACTTATTGCACTCGTATGATGTTCCTGTTCCTCCAAATCTTTACGAAGAAACAATGGCAAACGTTGGTTCGATGCGGAATACAGGAGTTGAGTTCTCCATCCATGCTACAGCGGTGAAAAAATCGGATTTCCAATGGAACATTAATTTCAATATTGACTGGCGGAAAAACAAACTGCTGTCGCTTTCAAATCAATACTACCAATTGGAATACCGTTATGTTGGAGAAATTGGTTCACCGGGTGTTTCGGCTTGGACACACCGATATTATGAAGGGGGGTCAATCGGCACCATTAACGGATTCATTTACGAAGGGTTGACAGAAGATGGCAAGTGGATTTTCAAAGACACCGATGGTATTGATGGAATAACCATTGAGGACCGGACAGATATTGGCAACGGAATCCCTGATTTTTACGCCGGGTTGACCAATACGCTGCGATACAAAAGCTGGGACATGTCCATCATGTTCCGTGGAATGTTTGGTCATCAGATCATCAATCACAAACGGATTTTCTATGAGAACCCAATCATGTTGCCGTTGAACATTATGAAATCGGCCATGGATTCTAAAATCTGGGACACCCAGAATTTCTCAAGCTACTATGTCGAAAATGGTGATTTTGTCAAGTTGGACAACCTGACCATTGGTTACAATATTCCGCTGACAAGCACGAAATGGTTGAAAGCAGGACGCGTTTTCTTCACAGGAACAGACCTGTTGTGTATTACGGGATACAAAGGGATTGATCCTGAAGGTTCTATTGGAGGATTAACTCCAGGGATTGATTCCCGTGCCGATTATCCGAGTACAAGAACGTTCACCCTTGGTTTTAACCTTAAATTTTAAAAACACGAATCATGAAAAAATTAATTATACTATTCGCATTTTTCGGTTTATGGTCGTGTACGAACCTTAATGAGCACGTTTACGATACCATCGTTAACGAAGATTTCTATCAGAATGAAAAGCAGGTTTTAGCTGCAGCAGGGCCTGCCTATAACGAACTACGTCGGTTTGTTCAAGTTTACGGCATTTGGGGGATTAATAGTCTCTGTACCGATGAAGATGTGCTGCCGACAAGAGGGATTCACTGGGACAACGGTGGGATCTACAGGCGATTAGCATTGCACACCTGGACTTCCGAAGAGGACTATTTTAATGCTTCCTGGAAATTTGTCTACAACACTTCGTCAAATTGCAACCGGATTCTTTATCAGTTCGATCAAATTGAAAATAAAAGTGACGCGCTTATAGCCATCATGAATGAGCTGAAAGCAGTTCGTGCCTTTGCTTATTTCATTGGGATGGACGATTTTGGGAATATTCCTATAGTCGATAAATTCGATGTGCCTAAGGGATATGCACCTGCCAATAATACACGGCAGGAAGTCTTTAATTTTGTCAAAACAGATTTGGAGAGCAGTCTGGATGTATTAAGCAAAAAAACAGACATGACAACTTACGGACGTATGCATTATTATGCGGCGCAGGCCATTTTGGCTAAGTTGTATTTAAATGCTGAAGTCTATACCGGAACTCCCATGTGGGACGAATGTATTGCTGCCTGTGACGCCATTATCAACTCAGGAAAATATTCATTGGCGAGCGAGTATTTCTCAAACTTTGCCATTGAAAATGAAGGGTCTCCGGAAAATATTTTTGTCATTCCTTTTGATGATACTTATACCACAAGTTGGGATTATATGAATCAATTTCAATATTGGACACTCCACTTCAATTCCAATAAAACGTTCAATATGGAAGCCGGGGGTTGGAATGGATTCTGCGCGATGCCGTCATTCTATAAGTCGTATGATGAAAATGATATCCGAAGAAAAGCTTGGCTGGTTGGACCGCAGTATTCATCAACCGGCGAAGTCATTTATTGCAACCAGGAATTAGCAGGTAAACCGCTGTCTTTTTCAGTTGACCTGACTTCGTTGGAAGGATCGTATGAAGATGAAGGCGCACGGTTGGCCAAGTATGACTACACCGGTGCAAAAAACTACACGGTTTCCTGCGATTATGTGGTGATTCGCTATGCTGATGTGTTGTTGATGAAAGCAGAAGCACTGATGCGTAAAAATGGTGGAACTGCCACCCAGGAAGCTGTTGATTTGGTGAACCAGGTGAGAAGTCGTGCTTTTGAAGATCCTACTGGTCAGTTGTACACCACTTCTACCTTAACGATGGATGCTCTGCTTGCTGAACGTGGTTGGGAATTTGCCGGCGAAGGATGGCGCAGGATGGATCAGGTTCGATTTGGTAAATTCACCAAAGGACGCTGGACATTCAAAGACAGTGATGATCCTGATTTCAGGAATATTTTCCCGATTCCGCAATCACAACTCAACGCCAATCCAAACTTAAACCAAAACCCAGGTTACTAATAAAAGCAATTGTAAAAGCAGGTCACAAAATCACAGTGGCCTGCTTTTTTATTACTTTTAATGAAAATCCTAACGAACGCAACGAATTGCAATGACGAAATCCAATCGACGAAATTTTCTGAAAAGCTCGGTGGCTTTCGCTTCCGGGGTGGGATCCGGATTGGGGTTCACAGAGAATTTATTTGCTTCAACCGGAATATCTTCTATTCAGAAAAATGAAA
>DATFMO010000519.1:0-2833 GCA_035266925.1 Sunxiuqinia sp.
CCGGGAAAAGCAATTAACAGCGCATAAATCAACAATGTAAAATATTCACGGCTCAGGATGTAAAAAATACTGATCGAAGTACTTCCATTTATTTTCCGTACGCCGATTTCTTTTGTCCGGCGGAACACCGTGAAGGAAACCAGGCCCAGTAAACCAATCATGGCCAAAAAGATATTGAAAAAGGTAAAAAACATGATTGTCCGGTTGATAGCATGGTAAATTTTAAAGCTATTCTCGTTATTGAAAGCAGTTGGCAAATCCTTAAACTCAAACGGGTCACTGGGAAATGCTGCTTCAAACTCCCGCGTCAAAATTGTCCGGGCCTCTTTGTATTTGTTCGGATCAACGCGAAAGGCAAATGTCCAGTAGCCGGCGATTTCATCGGGCGCTAACACCAAAATGGCCGGTTCAATGCCATTGTGCATATCTTTATAGATGTAGTTTTTGACCACGCCCACGACTGTCAGCCGATTGTTGTTCAGCCGCTTCCCGATCGGATCGTCCCATCCAAAACAGTTCGCAGCTGATTCATTGATCAGGCAGGCTTTGCCAACATCGCCCGGGAAACTACGTGAGAAGTCACGTCCATTAACCATCGAAATACCCATGTTTCTGACAAAATCATAACCTACCTGGTTAAACCGGCAATTGATCTTTTCGTCTTGATCCCCACCTTCCCAATTGGTCATCCCTCCGCCAAAACTGACGAAAGGGATATGTTTCGACATCGATCCATCAATGATCTCAGGGTGTTGTAAAATCCGTTCGCGCAACTGGTTAAAGTTTGTCCCATTTTTGGAGACCGACATCTGCGCGTAAAGCATGTTTTCTTTGTTAAAACCCAAATTCTTTTTGGCGATGTACCTGATTTGCAAAGAAAAAGAAAGTGTTATGAGAATGAGGAAAACGGAAATGGCAAACTGCGAAGCCACCAACACTTTTTTCAGACTAATTTTTTCCTTCCCTCTAAACAATTCACCTTTGAACAAAGACACGATTTTGTTGGACGATAAGAACAAAGCTGGATAAATACCTGAGAGAAAACCGACCCCGATGGCAATCAAAATGGTCATTCCAATAAATGGCCAGTCGTACGCCAGGTCTAAACCAATCTGTCTTCCAACAATCCTATTAAAAACCGGAAGGGTCAATTCAACCAACAGGAATGCAACAACCAGTGCCCCCAAAGAAATAACCATTGTTTCCCCCAGAAACTGCATCACAAGTGTTTTCCGCTTGCTCCCACTCACTTTTTTCACAGCTATTTCCTTTGCGCGTGAAGCTGCATTTGCCGTCGTCAGGTTGATGTAGTTAAAAGCCGACATGATCAAAATGAACAGGCCAATCAAACCATATAAAATCAAGGCAACATAATAGTCACCGGCTCCGTTGAAATCCAAATACACTTTGTTCATAGGGCACAACTGTAGCTCTTCGAACTCAACACTTTGAAACCCTGAGAAAACTGACTTGATCTTTTGCTCCACACTATTGTAGTCCACACCGGGCTTGAGCAAGGTAAAAGTCATGCAATCACCCGAATAGAGATTGTTCCGGGTAATGCCGTCAGTTTGTTTCAATGTGGAAAAAGAAACAATATATTCGGGGCGGACGGTAGTATTTTCAGCCAAATCGGCATAAACACCGGTCACCTTGAGATCAAATTTCTTTTCAATCATCACAGTTTTCTCAAGAGCACTCTCTCCCGGAAAGAGCTTACCGGCCATTGTTTTCGATAACACAATGCTAAATGGTTCCAACAGGGCATTTCGTTGGTCACCTTCCAAAAAGTGATAACTAAACACACTGAAATAGCAGCTATCGGCACAAATTCCATGTTGTTCATAGACTTGCCTTTCAGGATCGGAGGCTAGAAATTCCCCCCGGTTTTCCCGGATGACGGTTACTTTTTCAAATTCAGGAAACTGCTTTTCCAACAGTTGTGCGGTAATAGCCCGGGTGTGCGGGGAAATATCGTTCCCATCCATGGCATAGCGGGTTTTGGCATAGTGACGTTGCACACGGTACATCCGTTCGTAATTTTCATTGGCTTTGTCCCAGCTCAGTTCATGTTGAATAAACAGGCCAATCAGTATAAACGCGGTGAAGCCCAACGCGAGGCCAAACACGTTAATCAACGAATACACCTTGTGTTTCGTGAGATTTCGGACTGATATTTTTACAATTGTGCGGAACATGGTGAAAACTGGTTTTTGCTTTTTTAATGTTTTTATTTAATCATCTCCACAAATCCCACAAACTATACCACGGGCATTATCATCTCTATTTCAACATCTTACAAATCAAGCTCAATCTTTTTTGTCAACTATTTAGACAGATCTTGTCAATAAATTTGTCAATCATTCTCAGTCAGTGTTTCACTCCACGTGAAGCCCTGACTACTCATACCTCAACGCCTCCACCGGGTTCCTTGTCGCCGCTTTCCAACTTTGCCAACTCACAGTTAGCAATGCAATTCCCAAAGCCAGCAAACCAGCCAGGGCAAATATCCACCAACTCAAACTGGTTTTGTAGGTAAAGTTTTCGAGCCATTTATTCATTAAGTACCAACCTAACGGACAGGCCACTAAAAAGGCAAAAAACACCCATTTCAAATAATTGCCATTAAGCAACAAGACGACCTGCGCTATTTTAGCACCATTGACCTTTCGGATGCCTATTTCGCTGGTACGCTGTGCCGATATTAGAACCGTTAAACCGAACAGCCCCAAGGATAAAATGATGATGGCAATAATTGACGCGTAAAGGATCGTTTTACTTAGTCGCTCTTCTGACTTGTAGCGATTCTCAAGTTCTTTATCCCAAAATGAAT
>DATFMO010000520.1:0-2346 GCA_035266925.1 Sunxiuqinia sp.
AACAAAAGAACATCTACAAAAGGGTGAGGATGTTGATGAACAGATCAAAACGATTGAACAAACTCAACAAATACTTGAGAGCAAACAATCAGAAATTCAGAATGTCAAAGAACAAATCAGGCGATTGGAACCATGGGGAAACTTCTCCATTGACATCATTCAAAAATTGCACGAAAATAGGGTGTTGGTTCGATTTTTCGCCATTCCCAAAAAGCAGTTCACAAAGCGATTTCAGCAGAAGTATCATGCGGAAATGATCAGTGAAGATCATCAGGATAGCTTTTTTTTAGTGGTTCAGATTGGCGATTGGCAGCTCATCCCAGATGCCTCAGAGGTTGAAATTCCGATACAAAGTTTGAATGAGTTAAAACAAAGACAACTGGAACTTAAAGCCGAAATAGACAAGCTAAACCAGAAAATGGATCAACTGGCTACTACTGGAATTCCATTGTTGAAAGACCATCGTAACACATTGCAATCGACAATTGAATTTGAACAGGTTGTTGAAAAGACAGGAAGAGAATTTGACGAAAAACTGATGGTTCTGGAGGGTTGGGTTCCAACAAACATGAGAAAGAAGATCGATCAGTATTTGGAACAGCATGGAATCACTTACCTGGCAGCAAGGCCAACACCCAATGATCAAGTGCCGGTGTTGTTAAGCAATAACCGGTTCAGCCGCTTGTTTGAGCCGATTGGGAATTTGTTCTCATTGCCAGCTTATTATGAACTGGATCTGACTGTCTTCTTTGCCCCATTTTTTATGCTCTTCTTTGGCTTTTGTTTGGGTGATGCCGGTTACGGTCTGCTTTTTATAGTTGGCGCCGGAATCTATAAATTGAGAGCCTCAAAGAGTATCAAACCGTATTTGTCGTTGATCCAGTTTTTGGGAGTAGCGACCTTCCTGCTTGGTTTGGTATCCGGCACATTCTTCGGCATCAATTTGATCGAAGCTGATTTTAATTTCACCCAACAAGTCCGGGAACAGTTCCTAAATCCCAACGAAATGTTTAATCTCGCACTGTTGCTTGGAGCCGCCCAAATCATTTTTGGTTTGGCGTTGAAAGCAGCCAATCAAATTCGTCAGTTCGGGGTGAAATATGCGCTGGGAACAATCGGTTGGCTCGTCATTATCCTGGGAGGTGGTGCCTTTCAGGTATTAGATCTTCAAACGGCTCTATTTAAGATTGTTTTGGTCGTTGGAGGAATACTCGTCATGTTCTTCAGCGATCCACAGGGGAGTATTTTTTCACGGATAGGCAAAGGTGTATGGAGTGTTTACTCCACAGTGACCGGTGTTTTTGGTGACCTGTTGTCTTACATTCGTTTGTTTGCGCTCGGACTTTCATCTGCCATTCTTGGTTTTGTGGTCAACGAGATTGCGCTACAGATTTTACAATCGTCGCCTGTTGTTGGTCCCGTATTTTTTGTACTCTTTTTGCTGCTCGGGCATACCCTCAATATTTTGATTTCTTCGCTTGGATCGTTTGTCCACCCGATGCGTCTCACCTTCGTGGAATTCTACAAGAATGCCGGATTTGTGGGCGGTGGAACGGCCTACAAGCCATTTGCTATGCATAAAAATCATTCAACCTAAAACTCATTCGCCATGACAACTTCTATTTTATTTTCATACACGGGTTTGGCTGTAATGCTTATTCTGTCGGGCATTGGAAGTGCTATCGGTGTGTCAAAAGGAGGAAACGCTACCATTGGTGCTTTAAAGAAAAAGCCGGAAGACTTTGGCAGCTACTTGTTGTTGAGCGCCTTACCCGGAACGCAAGGCTTGTACGGGTTTGCCGGATTTTTTATCATCAATAACCAGGAAATAATTTCTGAGGAAATGACCATTTTGCAAGGAATTGCCATTTTAGCGGCTGGCCTGGTTCTGGGTGTTGTGGCCTTGTTTTCGGCACTGAATCAGGGAAATATTGTTGCCAATGGAATTGTTGGTATTGGAAACGGTCATGATATCTTCGGGAAGACCATGGTGCTGGCCGTATTTCCTGAATTGTACGCCATCATTGCTTTTGCAGCTACTTTTTTGATCAGTGTGAATTTGTGATTTGGAAGATATCGCAGACTGTAACTTCACTGGCATTACTACGAGAAGTCGATGGTGTTTTTAAAGTAGATTTCATGCGTTAAGATGAATAGTTAAAATTCGTAACTTCGACATGAAACCAAACTGAACCGACGCATGAAAAAGCTCCGCTACCTCACCCTGATCCTAATCACCCTTTTTCTTTTCAATTCGAATCATTTATTGGGACAGCAAACTCCATACTATGGACTGGAAGGCTGGGCGGCAACAACACATGGCGGCAAGGGAGGACGCATTATTCG
>DATFMO010000521.1:0-2552 GCA_035266925.1 Sunxiuqinia sp.
TTTCATTTTAAGATCTTTAAAGTCAGTTTATTTATCAACTACAATTTTTGTAATTTTTGAACTTTTATCATCAGAAACACGCAACAGGTAAATGCCATTGTCAGCGTTTAACTGAATTTGGTCTGAAGAAACTGCTGTTGAATAGTTTTTATGCCACACCCTGATGCCATTAAAATTATAGATTGCCAACGAATTGAACGACTGGGCACTTTCAACATGGAGCGTTGAATGAACAGGATTTGGAAAAACGTTGACGGTTTCAACCAACTGCTGAACGTCAGCGCTACTTGTGTTTGTGACACAATTGGTAGCGTCCTCTCCCAAACCAGATGGTTGCAGGCCTGTATTGGTGACATAAAATTTATCAATGCCGGTTCCATCTTCCCGATAACAAACCGTCAGGGTATGATCGCCTGCATCGAGCGTGTAATCCATCGGGTTATCGTTTGACTGATTGTGCACATCATCCCAAACCCAGGCCTTTCCGCCCGGGATACCATTCCAATTCACCCAATTACCACCGTCAACGCGGATCCAAAATGAGTCATCGTCAGGTGTTGGCGCCAGTACTCTTCCCCAAATTTTATAGCTTCCGTTTTCCGGTACACTGAAATTGTAAACGAGGTGATCAGCGCTGTTGGAAGATGGTGAACCAGTGGCTTGCACGCCGGGCTTCACCATCAGGTATTGGCCGTTCGAGCAGTTAGAATCCGAATGGATATCCCAATTGGAACCAACGCTCGTGCATTCTGCCTCCAACCAAACATTCCCGGTGTTTGTGCTACTCACCAAAACATTGATTGTATCCTTATTTGTCGCGCCATCATTGTCAGTTACTGTCAGCACGAACGTATGATTGCCCACACTCAAGTTCAGCTGAGGATTGGATTCCCATGCGACTTGCCTGCCGTTTTCTGACCATGAATAGTTGATTATTTCGCCATCCTGATCGGAGCTACCCGCGCCATTCAACGTGACACGCACATTGTTCGTTCCCAGGCTGTCCGTTACTTCTCGATCCAGACCGGCAGATGCAACCGGAGTGTCATTCCCGAATCTTCCGCCACTAGCAGGATCAGTGGTAAAAGTGGCCACACTGAAGGCATCAACCGTGGCCGAAAAGGAATCATTTGTGACCATTTTTTCACCTTTATTTACAATTTTTTTGGATGCCGATGATGTGAATTGGGTCAATGTTTCCACGCTACCGTTTTTCAGATTAAAATTCAACTTAATGTTGTGTGAATTCCTGTTAATCACCACCATAACAAGTGAGGTATCAGTTTTAAAAGCAGTAATATCCACCATGCTTGCTGAGCTGTCATCAACATCAACACGAACAGCCCCCGGACGCGCAAATTTACTGAACTGAGAGATGACGTATCCTTTGTCGGTAATGTTTCCATCATCGGAAATCAGTCCGTAGAAACGACGGATATACCAATAAACATAGGCACTGAAATTCGCCTTCATACAATCACTGATTTCCTTTCCAAAGGTCATTGCCAGGTTCCAATCGTTTGTTTCATTTTGATCACTGCCCAATAGGTGTTCGGTCATCCAAACCTCTTTCCCCTTTTGACGGGCCAATGGATAATCATACAAGCCACCACCATAGATATGGCCACCGACAATATCGAGGTTTACTACGGCCCTGGCATCATTCAGAATAGGATCGGTAAATGATCGGCGAAACTGGAATGATTCAGGGGCAATGACTGTGTTCTGAATGTTCTGCCCATAATTACCAAGGAAATCAACCATTTCTGCAGAAGTCCAGCGGGTCCACTCACCGTAATCCGGTTCATTCTGAACCGAAATGGCAAAAAGCGGCGCACCATTGTCGGCCATGTAGGTATTGAAAGCATTCAAATGATCCACATACTGGCCGTATTTTGTCGGGTCAACCCGACTCTGACTCGAATTTGGATCAAGTAGAATATTGGGTGCATTCCATGGTGTCGCAAACACGATTGCTCCTTTTTGTATTGCAAGTTTAGCCGTTGGTACCTCCCGGCTGAACTGATTTGGATTGGGATCGAGATGAATCCGGAGAATGCTCAAGCCAATTTCTCCCGGTTCATTACCAAAGGCTTTTTCGCGGTTATCAGCATTTAAATCACCAATCCAGGTTGTGTGGTTCATGCCGCCGAATCCCCGGATAATCTGATGCGTTTTAGAAAGATCAATAATGATGGTTTGTGCCGATAGAAACCCCGTATTCAAAAAAAGCAAAAAAAGTATTCGAAACAGGAATTTTAATTTGTCCTTTACAATCATCCCCAATTATTTCATTTTATTAATCATGTCATTCACTGCCGTTGAAAGCAAAATATAATCGGCACAGATACCAACAGTAACTTCGTTTTCGCCCCAAAAGAAAGGCCAATCCTCTTTGTTTTCAGGGAAATCAGGCTTTAGGAACAATATTCCCGGAACGACTCCTCCGGCAATAAAACTGAAATCCGCCCGATTGTTTCCATAGGTAATTTTCTTTGATACCGTTCCCACCGACGACACAAAAGAAATGTTGGAATAGGGATGACATCCGA
>DATFMO010000522.1:0-9512 GCA_035266925.1 Sunxiuqinia sp.
ATGATTTAGTCTTAAAAGTCAAGTGTTCATTATAAAAAGTCCACAATTTTCCCCATTGCTTATATTTCAACTGAATGGCGTGATTATACAGATTGTTATCAGAGATAGGGATGCGCCTGAAGCCATAAGGAAACCTTGAACATTTTCCAAAGCCATCATCGGCATATAGCAGGCAGGTTTTATAACAAGCCGGTGCTGAACATTCAACGCAATGTTCTGACCAGTATAAAGATGTTATCTTCGATATCGAATCAACCGTTGGGATCTTTACATTAGCCAGGATTGAATCTTTGTAATTGAGTTTATCTCCTCTTTTTAAATCAAACATTTGTAGCGTTCATTATGGTTATTCATCCTGCTAAATGCAGGATTATATTGACATCCATACTCCTTCCCACTTGGGTGGAAAAGATGTTGATCGTTCAATGATTCGACAAGGGCAATGTGAATTACACAGATCGATTCCTCGTCGGTCAGCAGAACGGTCAAAGTTCACCAATCTTTGGGTTGTAAGGATTTCGAATCGCGTTAATGTCTGAAACGACATGGAGGGTAAAGAAACGTGCATAAACCACACGTCGTACGAACCCTGCTATGCGATTTTGAAAACCTAGCCCGTACTTTTCTTATCATTTTAAATTCTTTTTTCTTGGTCTAGTGATTTTCGTTCGATCCAAATTCTTTCTGATTTAATTCTTTTGATGGATCTTCAGAAATTCTACCAATTTTTCTAAATGAGTGTTGCTACGCTTAATAAATATAACAAATTTGGGTTGATTATTATTTACATTAAATCAGTTTCTTATGAAAAAAAATGAAGATAATCAGGCGAGGTAAAATCTGAATGGACAGATATATATCGTTCCTGAGCCATTTTCAGCCACTAGTTGCAATGCCAAAACCTAAAAATTTCTAGTAATTTTACAGTTCAAAATGCATGGATATGATCGGTTTCAACAATGGCAAATACCAGGAACTTTCTGAAATTACGATTCCAATCATGAGTCTTTCCATTAACCGTGGCTATGGCGCTTTTGAGTTTTTGGAAGTGATCAACCGAAAGCCATTTTTTGGTGATCGACACGCAGCTCGTTTTCAGAATACCATGAAAGTTATGAAGTTGAAAACCGAATTTGATGATCGTTTGAACGAAATTATTGCTGCGACTATCGATCGCAATGATCTGGAAAACTACTTCATGAAACTTTTTGTACTACCGCATGAATCGATGTCTGGTGGACTTTATCTAGGTGCTTTGTATCTATGTCCAGCGGTGATGAAACCATACAATCCATCGCTTTATTCAGTTGGCGCCCATTTGATCATGAAACAGTTCGATCGTTTTCTACCCGCAGCGAAGTCAACCAATTACCTGTTTGGGCAGTATTGGTTGGACGAACAAACTGATCCCCGAGTGACCGATATTCTTTTTCACAATGGTGAAACCGTTCAGGAAACATCGCGCGGCAATGTATTTATTGTGAAAGATGGTGCTGTGGTCACGCCAGCAAAAAATATCCTAAAAGGAGTGACCCGTGAATTGGTGCTGGAACTGTTGGCCGAAATGGGTATTCTTCATGCTGAAGCTCCAGTTCGCCTGCCAATGCTACTAAGTGCTGATGAAGTGTTTTTGACAAGTACGACCAAGCATCTGATGCCGATTACACAGATTGACGATACAAAAATTGGCGATGGCAAACCGGGGGAGATCACCCGGAAAGTGATGCAGGAGTTTCAAAAATTGGTTGATCAGTATTAGAAACCCTCTAATTTACTCAGCACCTCCTTTTTGTAACTCCGGCTGATGGGAATCTGTTTTTTGCCCATTTCCACATATTCGCTGGTGAACGAGTCGATGTTTCGGATGGAAACGATAAACGATCGGTGCGTGCGGATAAATTCAATTTGGGGCAACTTACTTTCTATGTTGGAAATGGTTTCCCGGGTTACAACCGATTTATCGGAAAGGTGAATTTTCACATAGTCACTCAGGCTTTCAATAAAAAGTATTTCGGCATAATCGATTTTTATCATTTTACGATCAGCGCGAACAAAGAAATAGTCGGTTCGTTCAGGAACAATCTCCACTGGCTTAAATTCTTTGACTGGCGCATTTTCGTCCAGATATTTGGTGATGGACTGCATCAGTCGCTCAAATGAAATGGGTTTTAAAAGATAATCTACAGCTTGCAAATCAAATCCATCAACAGCATATTCGCGATAAGCGGTGGTGAAAATCACTTTGATGTTTTTATTGATCGATCGCGCAAAAGATAACCCGGAGATTTCTGGCATATTGATATCCAGAAAAATCAGATCGACCTTTTCAATATTGATGATTTGAAAGGCTTCCAGGGCATTCTTACAACTAGCGACAACCTGCACAGACTGGATTTTTCCCAGGTGATTTTCCAGTATTTCCCGGGCGACCGGTTCATCATCAACAACGATACATTGAATTGTTTGTGCCATTGCAGGTTCAATTTAGGTTAAAAATAGACAAAGCCACAGTGAACCATTTTTCGGTTTTTTCTATAGAAAGTTCGTAGTTTTTCTTGTAATTCAATTCCAATCGCTTGTGAATATTTTCCAATCCAATGCCTTGCTTTTCGGATTCATCTCCATCTTTCAGGAAGGAATTCCGAATCGAAAAATGTAACTGGTCCTTGACTACAGAAACTGTGATTTCAACCCGCAAAAATCCTTCGTCCAGCGTACCATGTTTAAAGGCATTCTCCACAAACGGAATCAGCAACATCGGTGCAATTTGGATGTTTTCGTTGATTTCATCAGCTGTGAAATCCACCTTTAGGGTGTCCTGAAACCGGATTTTTTCCAGTTCAATGTATTCCTTGATGTGCAAAATCTCTTCTTTTAGACTGACTCGAGGCTTGCTGACCTGATATAAAATATAGTCGAGCAGGTTGGAGAGCTTCAGGATAATTTCTGGCGTTTGTTTCGACTGTTTCAAGGCAAAACCATAGATCGTATTCAATGTATTGAATAGAAAATGTGGGTGGATCTGCATTTTCAGGTAATGTAATTCCTGCTCGCGAAGTTGTAAACTGGTCGCCAGAATCTTGTTTTCAAGCTCTTTGTTCAAGGAAATCGTTTTGAAGTTTTTATTCAGCAAATTCACGAAACTCACCAAGCCAACGACCAGGATTACCAATACCAGAACAAACGTAAAATTTTTGCTCATCGGAGGCATGCTGGCGACATCAAAGTTTAATAAGAAATAAAGACATCCGTAAAGCAATAGTACGATTTCATAGGATGTGAAAACGAGCAGGTAAAAACTATACAATCCGAATTGCCAATATCTTTTTGTGAGCAAATATCTTGGGATCAAAAAGTAAACCATAAAATAGGTTACGCCAATAGTTAATGGCAGTAATAGGCTTGAAAACCAGAGAATGTACTGTGTATTGTCGTTGTTGTAACTGAAAAAGTATGCGAAGAAAAACCAGACTGCAATCCATAGCAGAAAATGAATCAGAAGTATTTTGGGTTTTATTTTTCGAAGCAGATTCATACGAGCAATAGTACGTAATTTCTTTTGATTTGAGTTTTCTTATCGGTCAATAACCTGTTTTTGAGTGCTTTCTTCAATAAATGAGCTATATTACGTTTTAGATCAATAAAATAGTTATACGGCACCGTCTTTAGTTGGATTGTCGCAAATAGAAAAATCATGATGGAATCGTGAATACATTTGTTTACGTATTAACCTATAAAACTGAAACATTATGCCTTCTTTTACTCAAATCCTAAACGATGGTGGTGTTTACATCACGTACCCAATTCTGATAATTGCAGTTGTAAACCTGGCTTTGTTTATCAGGGCTTTTGCCGGCAAAGCTGAATTTTCAAAAACAAAATCCCTGTTGGTATCATTTGGCTGGTTCTGCTTAGTCTGGGGCTATTTGGGGCGAACCATTGGACTAATTCAGGCTTTTGATAAAATTCAGGCCGCCGGTGATATCAGCCCGAGTATGTTTGCCAGCCATTTGAAAATGGCCTTGGTCGGTCCGCTGTTCGGCTTGGTTGCATTCTTGATCATTAGGTTGATGATCATTGTACTGGTTTCCATGAGAAAGCAGAAATTAGCGCAGTGAAATCAAGAAGTAATTTTCAGGAAATCGACTTCGGGATCCGGTCTTTATAGAAGATCGGATTTTTAATACTTTTTTTGAAACACCATGCATTTTTACTATCTTGAGTGGAAAGCTAAAAATCCACTGCCCTTCTACCAAGATGTTAAATCTTAAAAGCGCATTATGGCAGAACAAGAAGAAAAGTATGAGGTTAATCCCGAGTTAAAATCCACAAAAAAATACTTCGATGTTGACGCCCCGGTTTTCTGGCCGTCAGCGATTTTGATCATTCTTTTCATTGCGATTACCCTGTTGGTGGGGGCGCCGATGGAAAAGATTTTTAGTACCGTGCAAACAGCCATTTCCAATGCGGGAGGATGGTTTTTTGTTTTGTCTGTCAATTTTTTCCTGCTGTTTGTCTTGTACATTGCATTTAGCAAATACGGCCACATAAAATTGGGAGGATCGAAAGCCAAGCCTGAATTTTCACGGGGAGGATGGTTTGCTATGTTGTTCAGTGCCGGGATGGGTATTGGTATCCTTTTTTGGAGTGTTGGCGAACCAATGGACCACTTTGTTAATTCACCGCTGACAGAAGGAAAAACGGTAGAAGCCGCCCGCGAAGCGATGGAGCTGACTTTCCTGCACTGGGGCTTGCACGCTTGGGGCATTTATGCGTTGGTTGGAATGGCGCTGGCTTTTTTCACTTTCAACAGGGGATTACCCTTGACCGTCAGTTCGGTGTTTTATCCCTTACTAGGAAATCGGATCAACGGGCCGATAGGTAAAACAATCAATGTGCTGGCAGTGGTTGCCACGCTTTTTGGTTTGGCCACATCGCTGGGAATGGGTGTTCAACAGGTGAGTGCCGGTTTGGCTCACCTATTCAACCTACCTGATACCATTACCACGCAGGTAATTCTAATTGTTCTGATCACGTTTGCTGCGACGGCGTCAGTCGTTTCCGGGCTGAGTTCCGGTGTGAAACGGCTCAGTGAGATCAATATGGTGCTAGCCGGAATATTTCTGCTGTTCATTATTGTCGTTGGTCCAACCTTGTTTATCGTTGATTCATTTGTCCAAAACCTGGGGAGCTACGTTCAAAACTTTTTTCAACTGAGTTTTTGGACTGAAACCTATCAACAATCGGATTGGCAAAACAACTGGACGGTTTTTTACTGGGCCTGGTGGGTCAGCTGGTCTCCTTTTGTGGGAATGTTCATTGCCCGAATTTCCAGGGGGCGAACCTTGAAAGAATTTGTGCTCGGGGTGTTGATTGTTCCAACGCTGTTAACCTTTTTGTGGTTGTCAGCTTTTGGTGGCAGCGCCATGTTTTTGGAGTTGAATGGCCTTGCAGACATTGCTACCGCAGCTCGGGACAATGTGGCTACATCACTTTACGTGCTTTTGGAGCAATTTCCGATTTCAATGGTGACCTCTTTTGTTGGAGTTGTCTTGGTGGCTAGCTTCTTTGTCACCAGTTCCGACTCCGGTTCGTTGGTTGTTGACAGCCTGACTGCCGGAGGAAAGTTGGACGCACCGGTTGCTCAGCGAATTTTCTGGGCATTGGCCGAGGGTGCCGTTGCTGCAGTGCTTTTGGTCGGTGGTGGGTTGAAAGCCTTGCAGACAGCTGCCATTACAACAGGTCTGCCATTTGCCATTATTTTAATCATTATGATGTGGAGCCTGATGAAAGGACTTCGGGGCGAACATGTAGAAATGATGGAACGACAGCGGGAAAGGGAACAGAAAGATTACCAGAAAATTATTGCCGATATTGTAAAACGGAGGGAACCTAAGAAAGAAGAACAAAAAAGCTAAACAATTATGGATAAGATAAATAACATATTGGTGTGCGCGGATCTGACTGAAATGGATGATTTTTTGATTCGCTATGCAGATTACCTGGTGGAACATACCAACGCAAAGAAAATCTATTTCTTGCACTTGCTGCAAAGCTATGATTTGCCTTCAGAGATATTCGACGAATTTCCCGATCTGCAGAAACCGGTTGTTAAAGTTGTTCAGGAAGAGCTGGAAGACCATGTAAAGCGGGATTTTCAACACAAGGCTACCGTAAGTGTTGAAGTTGTTGTTCGAGAAGGGCTCAAATCGGATACCTTGCTGCAATTCACACGCGATCAGAAAATCAACCTCACTGTCTTTGGGAAAAAAGTGGGTTACGTTGGATCAGGTTCACTGCCCAGGCGGGTCACTCCGCTGACCCCTTCATCGGTGCTCTTGGTGAGTGAAACGGTGACGCCACGAATTAGCAAAATCCTGGTTCGGGTTGACTTTTCAAAGATGTCGGAGATCGCCATGAAAACTGCCATTCAAATGGCTGACTACACCGGTGCCCAGGTGATTGCATTGAATGCCTACCGAATCCCGGTCAGTCATTTCCCCCAGTATACACTGGAAGATGAACGACGATTGCAACAAAAAATGAGCAAGCATGGTGAAAAAGAGTACGAGAAATTTATGAAAAAGCTCAAGCTTGATTCAATAGAAATTCCATGCACGTTTGTATTTGATAAGAAATATGACGAAGCACACCTGCTCTATCATCATGGCTTAGTCAACCAGGCCGACCTGATTATGATTGGCTCTAAAGTGAAGTCGGAATTGGCCAACGTCATTCTTGACCGCACGTCGGAAGATTTGGCCGATGTAGAGAAAAACATTCCTGTTATGGTTGTCAAAGACCGAAAACAAACACTCGGATTTTTGGAAGCACTTTTTGATTAGCGAATTGAAAAAATGAGAATATTATGACCGTCAAAATTCGAAACAGTATATTACTTGTGTTGATCATCACCATGATGACATCTTGTAGCCCACAAGCGAAGAAAACTTCTACCGGTAACCAGCCCGTGAAGTTGGTTTATACCGACTGGTCAGAGGCTGTGGCAATAACCACCCTGGCAAAAATTTTACTGAAGGATGAAATGGGAATTGAAGTCCACACCAAACTGACCAGTGTGGATTCGGCTTATGCAGACGTTGCCTCAGGAAATGCTGATGTGTTTGCAGATGCCTGGCTTCCTAAAACTCACGCCAGATACCTGAAAGCACATCCCGACGCTTTCGATAAATTGGGCATTATATATCCAGGTGCCCGAACCGGCTTAGTCGTGCCGAACTACAGTAAATTTCATTCCATTTCAGATTTAAAAGGCACAGACATTCAAATTGTGGGTATCGATTCCACTGCCGGGGTCATGTTTCAGGCTCGTAAGGCCATTCAGCAATATGGCCTTGACGGAGTTACTTTGAAAAACCTGTCTGAAAAGGAGATGACCAGCCGCTTCAGTGATGCCTACAAACGGATGGAAGAAATTGTGATTACCGGCTGGGAACCGCATTGGCTGTTCGACCGCTATGAAGTCCGGTTTTTGGACGATCCAAAGCAAGTTTTTGGCGACCGCGAAAACATTTACGCTTTGGGAACATCGGGCATCGAACAACGCTTGCCTAAGGTTGTTCGTTTCTTCGAACGTATACAACTATCGGGAAAACAAATTAACAGCCTGATTTATGACATGCGGAGTGAGGTTGATCCGGAAGATGGAGTGCGGGAATGGATTCGAAAAAACGAATATGTTGTCAATCAGTGGATTAAGGGATTGACACCCGATCGAAATAAAATCATGTAATACAAGCTTCATGACGATCAAGAATTGGACAGAACGATTTCCTGGAAAAGCCTAATTTAGCGTTACGTTTTCAGAAATTTATCTGTTGCTGATTATGCTTCAAAAAGAAAAACGTCAGGCTCACTTGAATTTCCCGGGTAAAATCGCTCGCGAATGGCAACTCATCATCCTATTGGCTGTGGCAAAATTGCTTGTTCATTTGGTGACAATGCACAATTACGAATTGCATCGCGATGCCTATTTGTATTATGCCAATGGTCAGCACTTGGCGTGGGGTTATTCTTCCATCCCGCCACTTATAGGTGTGATTGCTCATCTGGCGACTTTTCTGTTTGGCAACACCGTTTTTGCCTTGCGCATTTTTCCGGCTATGATTGGGGTTGCTAACATCGTGATCATTGGGATGGCTGTCAAAGAACTTGGTGGCAAGAAAATGGCCATTGCTCTGGCAGGACTGGCCTATTTGTTGTCACCTGCCTATTTGCACACCAACTTGCTTTTTCAACCCGTCTCCTTCAACCAGTTTTTCTGGCTGCTGTCTTCCTTTTTTATCTTGAAGATGATTCATCGAAACGATCCCCGCATGTGGATTTGGATTGGTATCGCTTTTGGACTGGGCTTTCTCAACAAGTATTCGATTGTTTTTTTCTATGCCGCTTTTGGCCTGGCATTGCTGCTTTCACAACACCGAAAACTAATCTGGACCAAGCAATTTCTTTATGCCGTATTGGTTGGCTTCGCTATCATTCTGCCCAACCTGCTTTGGCAATACCAACATCATTGGCCAGTGCTGCTTCACATGCAGGAATTACGCGAAAGTCAGCTGGTGCATGTTCAGCTTTCCGGCTTCCTGGTTGACCAACTCATGATGAACGCACAAGCACTGTTGATTTGGCTTGGGGCAATCATTGTGCTGCTTTTTGTGAAACCGGAGAAATCATTTCGCCTGTTTGGATTCACTTTTCTTTTTGTGACTTTGCTATTGATGTTGGGTAGCGGAAAATCTTACTATTCGTTGGGAATCTACCCGATTTTGTTTGTGTTTGGCGGTTATTTTGCGGAGAAATACATTCGGAAATTCCGACTTGTTGTTTTTAGTTTTTTGGTGGTCTGGATGTTTGTTGCTTTGTACGGTTCTCTTTATGTTGACGGTATGCCATTCATTTCGTTTGAAAAAGCGTTTAAAAAAGGAGATTATCGCTGGGAAGATGGCAGAAAACATGATCTTCCGCAAGACATGGCCGATATGACCGGCTGGAAAGAGCTGGCGCAAAAAGTGGACAGTATTTACATGCATTTGAATCCTGACGAACGGCAAAACTGTGGCATCTTTTGCGACAATTACGGGCAAGCCGGCGCGGTATTGTTCTATGGCAAAAGGGATCATCTTCCGCAGCCCATCTCCCTGAATGATAGTTTTCTGACTTGGGCGCCAGATAGTCTGAATAATAAAAACTTCATATGGTTATATTCCAGTTTAACGAGTGGATTTAACCCGGATACTTTCCTGCCACAGCATTTTGGGAAGGTGATGTTAAAGGCGACAATAAACAATCCCTATTTTCGAGAAGATGGAAGTGAAATTTATTACTGCCAACACCCAACCAAAGAATTGAAAGCATTGTATGTGAGCCGGGTAAATGAGGAAAGAGATCAGTACAAAAAATAGTAAAACTGGAAATCCAGGTACTTTTTTCAGATGAAATACCAAAGCAGGTTCAAACATTTATCATCGTGAATTTGCGTCGATAACTTCTGC
>DATFMO010000523.1:0-2780 GCA_035266925.1 Sunxiuqinia sp.
CACCAGATGAATAAGAAAGATTTAATTTCGATCACGGATTATTCCAAGGAAGAATACCTCCGCATCATGGATCTGGCGGCTGATTTTGAAAAAACACCAAATCAAAAGTTGCTGGAAGGAAAAGTCGTCGCGTCCTTGTTCTTTGAGCCATCAACCCGTACCCGATTGAGTTTTGAAACGGCAATCAATCGAATGGGCGGACGAATTGTTGGATTCACAGATGCCGGTTCGTCCAGTGTTACCAAGGGAGAAACATTGCACGATACCATTCGCATGGTGTCACAATATGCCGATTTGATTGTGATGCGCCATCCGTTGGAAGGCAGTGCCCGCTATGCTGCCGAAGTTTCCTCAGTGCCGGTGATTAACGCGGGCGATGGAGCCAACCAGCACCCCACGCAAACATTGCTTGATATGTACTCCATCTTAAAAACACAGGGAAGTTTCGATAATCTGAATATTTTTTTGGTGGGCGATCTGCGTTATGGACGAACCGTTCATTCTTTGCTGATGGCTATGTCCGAATTCGACAACCCTATTTTTAACTTCATTGCGCCAGAAGAACTTCATATGCCGGAAGAGTACAAGCTTTTCCTTCAGGAAAAAGGGATACGCTATTTTGAGCACCGTGAATTCACTGATATTATTTCGGAAGCTGACATTGTGTATATGACACGTGTTCAAAAAGAACGATTTTCCGATCCCATAGAATACGAGCAGGTAAAAAATGTGTATATCCTGAAAAACAGCATGCTGAAAAATACGAAACCCAACATGCGCATTTTGCATCCACTGCCTCGTGTCAACGAAATTTCCACTGATGTTGACAAGAATGAAAAAGCGTACTATTTCACACAAGCTCGAAATGGTGTGTTTACCCGCGAAGCAATTATTGCACATGCTTTAAACTTAAAATAACCAGCCATGAACGATCAGCAAAAAAAGAAATTAAAATTAAAAGTCAGTGCGATTAGCGAGGGGACCGTGATCGACCATATCCCATCAGAAAGCTTGTTCAATGTCATTTCTATTTTGGAACTCGACAAAACGCAAAACATGATTACTTTTGGCGCCAACCTGGATAGTGACAAACTGGTCAACAAAGCAATCATCAAGGTGTCCAATCAATTTTTTGAAGATGATGACATCAACCGAATTGCGTTGATTGCTCCGCACGCTAAATTGAATATTATCCGGGATTATGAAGTGGTGGAAAAGAAGGTGGTGGAAGTACCCGACCGGGTCGTTGGTATTGTGAAATGTTTTAATCCGAAATGCATCACCAACAGCGAACCAATCACCACTTCGTTTAAAGTGATCTCGAAGGAGCCGATTGCATTAAAATGCAAATACTGCGAGAAAATTACGCACGAAAAGCAAATGGTTATAAAATAGTTGAATAAGGAAACAGAAGACGGTATGAATGATACTTTTGAGGCTGTTCTCAAAAAAGCGGAACAGTTGGTCCAAAACAATCCAAATGATTTGCATTTAAAGATTTGTCAATTGCTCAAACAGGAAGTTTATCACTACGACTGGGTGGGTTTTTATATCTTGAAAGATGGTTCTTTGAAATTGGGAGACTATGTAGGCAAACCGACAGAACACACCGACATTGCCGTTGGAAAGGGCGTTTGCGGACAGGCAGCCGAGAAAAAGGAAACCATAATTGTTCAGGATGTCAGCCAGGAAGATAACTACATCGCCTGTAGCATTGATGTGCAATCAGAAATCGTAGTTCCGGTTTTAAAGAACGGTGAATTTGTTGCTGAGCTGGATATTGACAGCCACTCTCCTGCTCCATTCACCGATCATGACCGCGAGTTTACGGAAGCAATCTGTAGCTTGCTAGTCAATTCATTCGCATAAAAAAGGTTCGCCCGAATAATCGAGCGAACCAATATTTTCTCATCATACAAAAGTGTACAATTAATAGCGACTGCGACGTTGTTGAAATCTCTGAGGTCTTTCAGATCTTTCTGGTCTTGGCCGGGCTTTGTTCACTTTCATATTTCTTCCGTTAACTTCAGCTCCATCCAGTTCTTCGACTGCTTTATCGCCTTCACTTTCAACTGCCATCTCAACAAAGCCAAAACCTTTGGCTCTGCCAGTTTCACGGTCCTTAACAATTTTCACGGAAACAATTTCTCCGTATTCTGCAAAAATACCACCCAGTTCGTCTTCTGTAAGATTGTAGTCCAGGTTACCTACATAAATGTTCATAATCAAATAAATAAAAATTAGAAATAAAAAATAACAACATCAGAAAGGGCAACATGTGGACCGGAAAATTTAATTATTAAAGAAATCATCACAGAAACCTTGCAAGTTTGGCCCTTTCCCTAAAATAGATAAAATAACGCTAAAGAAATGGCAACGAAATAAATTCATTTCATGGGAAAAGGTTGGTTTCAATGTTGTCAGAAACGACCTAATCACAACCATACTTTATACAAAAATAAGGATTGTTTTGAATCTGCAAATTTTTTGAATGTTTTTTTTATGTGTAGAAAGTGTTAAATCAGGAAGTTATAGTTACACCATTAATCGATATGTAACACCAAACCTTTCAGATATTCGCCCTCTGGATGATAGATATTGATGGGGTGATCAGCCGGTTGATGAAGCTGATGAAGAATCCGCACTTTTCGTCCTGAAATTGCAGCGCCCGAAAAGACAGCTTCCCGGAACTGGTCCTTGCTGACGACCTGCGAACAACTAAATGTAAAAATAACTCCACCTGGACGAATTTGCTCAAATGTTTTTGCATTCAACCTTTT
>DATFMO010000524.1:0-7315 GCA_035266925.1 Sunxiuqinia sp.
TAACAAAATTGAAACCGACCAAAGTCTTTAATGTTTCGTCATATATTATACAATGCACAGACTCGGTAGGGCGGTATAATCAGAATCATATGAACATGTTTATTTATCGGTTCTTCTATTTCTTCTTGATAGTATTAGTGATACAAAAGTTGAAATTGCCGCAATAAGCACAATAAGCAAAAATATCGGAGAATGCACTTTTGGATACAGGATTAGATGTGAGATAATAAGCAAAATCAATATTACTTGGGAAATAATTAGAATTTTATTCATCTTTTTCATGATCTCAATTTTTTGTTTTGTCGGACAACCAATGGATGTCCGACAAAAATTATTAGCCATTGTAGCATGCAACTAGCCCTAATGTACCTCCATATAATCCTCCTACGGCAAAAGAGCTGCCGCAGCGCCTCCTGTAAAAGCTGCTCCACCCCAAAGTGTAAAGGGTATAGATAATGCACCAAAGAAAGCTATTCCTCCCATTATCAATTGGTTTTCTTATTCTGCTTCGTTTAGTCCTTCTTCTTATTTTTGTAATTTTGAAAAAGAATCATGAGAATCAGTGAAATAGCTACAATTGAAGAAACAACGGCTATCATTGAATCAACCTTAGTAAAGACATTTAGAACCAGAATAGCTACCGAAAGTAATAAAACTATATGTTTAATTTCGCTTGAGTCGATCATTTCAATTGGAATTTTTCTTCGATAAAATTAAATCAAAGTAGATGCTCCTACACATGCTATAATGTGAAATTTTATGAAGCATCTACTTAATTTAAATTAGGATACCATTTTATAATTACAGTATACAGCAGCTGCCCCACCAATTCCCCATAGTATAAGGCCAAAGCCTGTCTCAACTGTCAATGTGCCTAAAGCCCAGGCAACTGTAGATATTGTACACACAGCATTGTCAAGATTATCTCCACCCTGAAGTCTTTCCATCTTTTCAAAACTCAATTCTTTCATGATTTTCGATTTTTTCAAGAATTAAAAACTAAATTCACAAATTGATTTTTACCTTATGCAGCTTCGTGTTTACCACATCAGGCCGGCCCGTTGAAAGATGGAAAGGTTCCAACTCTTTGGCCGCACCGGTGGGCCATACCCGGCAGGTTTTCCAGACTCGGCAGGGCGATGTAACCCGGTGCGGCCTCTTACACGAAGCGGTTGATACTATAGTTGACTTGTTTTTTCATTTTTTGATCTGAAATTGGGACTTGCATCGTTCGCAAGACTGCCTTATGATTTTAAATCATTTATGTTTTTCATGATGTTGGGATGGTTTAGATGGACTAAAGCTAGGAAATGAAATTTTAATTTGCAATATGTATAATTGATGCTGAAAGACATAATTGTTGTGAAATGCGCGGAAACTATGAGCTATAGAATAATCGGCCTGAGCAATATGTTATTTAACATTGCAGTATCGGGGTTGCCTTTTAGCTCCGCTATGAATCAATTAGGTTTAATCAAATATTATTCCTGCTAAACGAAGCCTCAACGAATTAGTTGTAAATAGCCTGTATTATAGATAAATCGTAGCAGAGCCATTGCGAATTAAAACTGTAAATTGGCTTTTTGTAAAGTTTCAGAGAAATTAAGTTTCCCTGCAG
Organism: Sunxiuqinia sp.; assembly: GCA_035266925.1. Classification (GTDB taxonomy): domain Bacteria; phylum Bacteroidota; class Bacteroidia; order Bacteroidales; family Prolixibacteraceae; genus Sunxiuqinia. The sequence goes on from DATFMO010000524.1 coordinate 1,619, forward strand.
GCCTCCTTATTTGCCGTCTCCCTTGAAGCAGGTCATGACGGTGTAGATCAGTATTTTAAAATCAATATACAACGAGATGTTTTTAAGGTAAACGATGTCGTATGGAAGCCGCTCGAGCATTTCATCCAGATTGGATGCGTAGCCATACTTAACTTGTCCCCATGAAGTGATCCCCGGCCTGATTTTGTGAAGTTGCGTGTAATAGGGCGCAACAGCTACAATTTGATCGATGAAATATTTGCGTTCCGGTCGTGGCCCTACAATCGACATTTCACCTCTAATGACATTGTAAAACTGAGGGATCTCATCCAGGTGTGTCCGTCGCAGAAATTGCCCCAGTGGCGTGATTCTGGGATCGTTGTCGCTTGAAAGTTCAGGCCCGTTGTTTTCTGCATCTACAAACATGGTTCGAAATTTATAGATGGTGAAAGGGCGGCCAAACTTACCAACACGAACCTGCCGGTACAAGACAGGACCTTTGCTTCCTGTTTTTATCAGAATAGCGATTAATAGGAAAACAGGCGCGAAAATCACTATGAACAGCACCGAAAAAGCTACGTCAATCAGGCGTTTCATGTTTTCCTGCCAAGCCGGCATAATGCCGTTGGAAATTTTAATGAGCGGGCTGCTGAAAATCACATTCGTTTTGGTGCTCCCTGACAACAAATCAAATAAGTCTGGAATGCCCCAAACAGTCAATGTTCTATTCTGCAACGAGGTGAGAATATCCGTCATTAATTTGTGCTGTGAGGACTCAATCGCGATGATCACTTCCTCAAGATCATATTGCTGGGAAATTTTGGTGAAATCATTGATGGTTCCCAAGTTGGGAATGTATTCTTCCAACGGGGAATTATCGTTTTCTTCAACACTTAAAAAGCCAACAAATTTAAATCCAGCGGGCCGGGTTTGTGTGTCCATCTCCTTGAATATCTGCACAGCTTTTTCGTCACCCCCAATCAACAAAGTATTAAATCCAAATTTTCGGCTGTGGATGCGGTGTATGATTCTGCTCGTCTGGATGAGTCGGAGACAATAAGTAAGCCCAAAATGGAGCAGAAACAGTGTAGAATAGAGGTTGTAATAGTTTTTGTACGAACCAATGATATCGTCAAGTAGCAGGGTGAAAAAGATGGTCGTCACGCCAACTATGGCGGTAAAAAATGTTTGCCCAAGTTCAATGAGACGCGATTTTCGATACACATTGCTGTAGTATCCGGTGATGTAGTAGAAAAGAACCCAGGCTGCTGGCAAAAAGATCAACCCGAGTACAAACTGGTTGGTGAATACCAATGGCACATCACTCCCAAAGTGTTGAGGTTCAATGTATAATTTCCGATAAATGAAAAAGATACTCCAGGCCCCTGCTGCAGCGAGCCAATCAAAAATCAAGTACTTGGCAACCTGTACTCTTTTATTCATAAGAAAGCCGAATTTAGTTTGGTCAATCGAGTCGAGTCTCGTTGACCTAAAACGTATTTTCTTTCGAAATTATTGCGGCAAAAGTAGCCATTTTAATTCAGGAGAGAATAGCCAAGGTAATTTAACTTTTTCTTGATTTCGTCAAGGATGGAAATGGCCAATTCTAATTCGCTGAGCGATACAGAAATAGCGGGTTTATTCTGGATGGATCTGATGAAATGGATGAGCGCATTTTTTTCAATCAATAACTTTTCTTTTTGAACACTTTGATGCATCGGAAAAGAAGTATGCTTTGCATCTTTTGGGAAAAATTCCATCACCGATTGTGAATTTGAAAACATAGCACCCAGGTGAATTTCTGCCAATGAACCATTCGGGAAATACAAATGAATATGAATGAGCGATGATTTGTGACTTCCTTCAAACGCAAAAACTTCAATTTTTTTGCATTCCAGTTTCTCCAGGGTCACCAAAAACAAGATCAGATCCTGTAGTTGATGCTCCAGAGCTGTTTCAAAAAGCGGAACCCGAATGTTAATGAGATGGGGAACATTCAGTTGCTCAATCAACTTCGATAATTCAGGTTGAAATACAAAGGGGTTGAATAGCAGGATGCTCGATCCGGCTTCGTCGACAAGGCTGCTCAATTGTCTGATTTGACCAAACTGAATCTTCGGGAACTGTTTCAGAAAAAGGTGGTTGCTCTTTTTGATTCCCATTTGGATCAAATCAACCGATAAATTGGCCAAATTGAAATAGGTTGCATCCGAGTTACTGACAAGATCTTCAATCGTATATTGTTGATATATAGTATCTTGTTCGTTCGTGTTTTGTGCAATGCCGGTAATCTTAAAATCTTTAAACTGCTGTATCAATTTAATGGACTCGGTGCTCGAATTGTCTCCTGAAAGAATTCCTATTCTGATCATAGCTGCAAATTAGAAATAAAAAGCTATTTTCAGATACCGAAAAAGTCAGAACTTTTCAACCGCTTTTGTTGATAATGTTGGCTTTTCAGCACTTCGTTAAACAACCAAATTGAAGTACTTTTACCTAAAATTAAAAAGGCGATGGATTCCCGTGACAGTTTGAGACATCAAGGCATGCGAAAGCGATTGGTAGAAGGCCTGCGGATCAAAGGAATTAAAGATCAGCTGGTACTGGATGCGATTGCTAAAGTGCCCCGGCATTTATTTATGGATAGCAGTTTTATTCAATTTGCTTATAGGGATCAGGCATTTCCAATTGGCGCCGGGCAGACGATTTCACAACCGTACACTGTGGCTTTTCAGTCGCAGTTGTTGGATGTTCAGCCTACTGAAAAAGTATTGGAAGTTGGAACCGGATCTGGTTATCAGGCTGCCGTATTGCAAGAACTGGGTGCCATGGTACACACGATCGAACGTCAGCGGGAGTTGTATTTGAAGGTGCAGCAATTGTTGCCCGAGATCGGCTATCATCCAAAATTCTTTTATGGCGACGGTTACAAAGGCCTGCCTACCTATGGACCTTTCGATAAAATTATTGTGACAGCAGGAGCCCCGTCAATTCCGGAGGATTTGTTGCAACAACTTCGCATTGGCGGCGTTTTAGTAGCACCCATTGGGCCAACCGAAAAGCAAATAATGTATCGTGTTATCCGGATTTCTGAAAATGAATTCGAAAAAGAAAAACATGGTAAGTTTGTTTTTGTTCCCCTATTAAAAGGTACCGTAAATTAGTACAGAAATGATTCAAATAAAGAAGTTTACATTTAATCCTATTCAGGAGAATACCTACGTTTTATACGATGAAACTGGCGAGTGCATCATTGTGGACGCGGGCTGTTATTTCGATTATGAGCGTGAGGAGTTGGACAAATTTATTGCTGATAACAAGTTGAACCCGGTGAAATTGGTCAATACACATTGCCATTTCGACCATATCATTGGGATCAATCATTGCCGGGCAACCTACAAAGTGCCATTTTATGCTCACCCGGAAGATAATTTTCTGGTAGAGCGCATTGTAGAGAGTGGTGATCGCTTTGGTGTTTCGGTGGAACCGGTCGATCCTCCTGATCATCCACTTCAGGAAGGGAAGCAGGTGACTTTCGGGGATTCCACGCTGGAGGTGATTCACGTGCCGGGACACGCTCCGGGGCATGTTGTTCTGCACCATCCTGATCAGCAGTTTTTAATCGCTGGCGATGTGTTGTTTTACGGCAGTATTGGCCGGACGGATTTGCCTAAAGGAAGCTTCGAGCAGTTGGTGGAGAATATTAAGACGAAGTTGTTCCCACTGCCGGATGAGACGGTTGTGTATGCCGGTCACGGTCCGGAAACTAGCATCGGTTTTGAGAAGCAGAGCAATCCTTTTTTGGTGGATTGACAATTGCTGTAATCAAATAAAAATCATTTTTTTACCGGAATCATCCGGTTAATATTGTCGCATAATTTTTAGACTAAAATAGAGCAAAGAATGGGAAGTGATAAATTTGTTGCCCGCCACATTGGACCACGGGACCATGAAATAAAACAAATGCTGGAGGAGATCGGCGTTTCTTCCATGGAAGAATTGATTGAGCAAACTGTTCCGGCAAATATCCGGCTTGAAAAGCCGCTGCAGTTGGCCGATGGATTGACCGAACGAAAATATTACCGGCGAATTCACGATTTAGCTAAGAAGAACAAAGTGTTCAACACCTACATTGGAATGGGGTACTACGATACCATCACTCCGGCTGTTGTCTTGCGTAACGTGTTGGAAAACCCGGTTTGGTACACTTCATACACGCCTTACCAAGCAGAAATTTCACAGGGACGTTTGGAAGCGTTGCTGAACTTTCAAACGATGGTTTGTGAGCTCACAGCCATGGAATTGGCGAATGCATCTTTGCTGGACGAAGCCACTGCTGCGGCAGAAGCCATGATGCTCATGTACAATGCTCGTACTCGTGCAAAGATGAAAGGTGGCGCCAATGTGGTGCTCGTGGACGAATACATTTGGCCACAGACACTGGATGTATTGCAAACCCGCGCCAATCCGCTTGGATTGGAAATTCGTACTGTTCAGGCGGCTGATTTTGTTTTTGACGAATCGGTGATAGGCGCCATTGTTCAGTATCCGAATTCCAACGGAGAAGTCATTTCTTATGCTGATCTGGTTGAAAAAGCACACGCTGCTGATGCCAAGGTTGCTGCTGGTACTGATTTGCTTAGCCTGGCGCTTTTGACGCCTCCGGGAGAATGGGGTGCTGATGTGGTTTTCGGTAGTGCGCAACGTTTTGGTGTGCAAATGGGCTATGGTGGTCCTCACGCTGCGTTCTTTGCTGCCAGGTCAGATTTTAAACGAAACATGCCGGGCCGAATCATCGGTGTTTCGAAAGATGGGCATGGTGACCGGGCTTTGCGTATGGCTTTGCAAACACGCGAGCAGCACATCAAGCGTGAGCGAGCTACATCAAACATTTGTACCGCACAGGCATTGTTGGCAACTATGGCTGGTTTTTATGGCGTTTATCATGGTCCGGAAGGGATTCAGGCCATTGCCGACCGGGTGCATTGCATCGCTGTACTGTTGGAGAAAGAAATTACAGAGCTTGGCTACGAGCAACTCAATGCAAACTATTTTGATACGGTCCGTTTTGCGTTACCGAAGCATGTGAAACGCGAAGATATTGAGTGGCTTTCGCATGAGCTGGAGATGAATTTTCGTTATTTTGAAAACGGGGATGTCGGCCTAAGCATCGACGAAACTACGAATTTGGATGATATCAATTGGATTATCGAGGTGTTTGCCAAAGCAGCAAATAAGCGCTATCCAACCATCAAGGAATACCCGGATCAACCGAAGATTGACTCAAGCTATTTGCGGACTTCTGAATTTATGAAACAAGATGTTTTCAATAAATACCGGAGTGAAACCGAAATGCTTCGTTACATTAAGAAGCTGGAACACCGTGATATTTCCCTGACTCATTCGATGATTCCACTGGGATCGTGTACGATGAAGCTGAATGCAGCCACCGAGATGCTTCCGCTGAGCTGGTTCGAGTTTGGAAGTATTCATCCGTTTGTGCCTAAAAACCAGGCGCGCGGTTACCAGGAAATGATGGAAGAACTGCGCCGCGATTTGGCTGAAATTACCGGTTTTGCTGACGTGAGCCTGCAGCCCAATTCAGGTGCGGCAGGTGAGTATGCCGGCTTAATGGTCATTCGCGAATATCACCTTAGCCGGGGCGACAATCAGCGCAATGTGGTGCTGATTCCATCGTCAGCCCATGGGACCAATCCG
>DATFMO010000525.1:0-16712 GCA_035266925.1 Sunxiuqinia sp.
AGCGGCAGGTGCCGAAATTGCTGGAGAATACAAATGATCCGAAGAACCTTGTCAATGATCTGAACGCAGCGATGCCAACAAAATATACGCCTTTTTTCGCTAAAGGAGATTTACCTGTCGGTTTGTATGTGCAATATGAGAAAACAGTACCTAAAGTTTACCGTCAGACCTGGAGCGCGCAGCCAGCGATGAAAAGGTTACTCGGCGAAGTCCCCAAAGAAGAAATCTATACAAAGTTAATAAAACCGAACATGTTGGATGTCACTTCTCAATATCTCAAAGGTGCGAATGTTTCTGTTTGGAAATCTATTTTTGGAAATAAAAACATGGCTTATTTGGCAACTTTTGACCGGTCTGGATGGATACCAGTAGCTTTTTCCAGGTTCAGCTGGTATGGGAGGGCTATTTTTAAAAATATTGGAAAGAATATTCTATATCTTCCAATGGTCTGTGAAAATAAGAGGATGATCCCTGAAGGTGATCCATTTGTCATAAAAAACAATGGAGAAAAGAAAATTCTTAAATGCAATCGCAACAAGAAGATCGATATGGTTTTAATCAGAAAGTTTCCCTTCTTTTCGTATACTGCAGCACATTCAGTGAGTTTGAAAGGCTGCAAAATTGAAGGAGCCAATGACCGGCATTTTAAGGATGCCAAATTGCTTTTCCAGATCGATCATTATCCTTTTTACATGCAACAAATTGATTTGGCAATTCCTGATTCTTTTCGTTATGCCCATTTGATTGCACCCAATCACGAAGCCATTCGTGTGGCAGAGTTCGATTGCTACACGGATAGTTGTGGAATTTTCAAGAAACTTGTTGATGTCGGGACACAAAGGAGCAGATTTGAAAATGCTTTCGATGATGATCTGAACAGCTATACGGTTGGCCGATGGGTGAGGCATGATTTTGGTTCGAGGCAACAAATCGACCGAATAAAATTTTGTCCCAGAAACGATACCAATTGCATTATTCCAGGATATGAATACGAATTATTCTATTGGGATAAGAAGTGGATATCAGCGGGTAAGAAGATAGCGAGAGATTATCGTTTAAAATATGAGAATATTCCATCAGGGACGATTTACTGGTTGAAATGTTTAACGAAAGGAAAAGAAGAACGAATTTTTACTTATGAAAATGGGAAACAGGATTGGTGGTAGCCAATTCCCGCAGCCCGTCCACCAAATACAGATCTTTCTCCCGCCCCTGCGACGAAACCCGGATGTGGTAATTGTCGAGGCCGGCTTTGTTACTGCAATCGCGCACATAAAGCCCTTTGTTTTCCAACAATGAAAACTGTAATTCCGTGGCGGTCATTCCAAATTCAATTTTTAGCAGAATGAAGTTGCTGCCGGTTGGGTAAACTTTGTATCCGGGGATTTGCTGAAGTTGATGTTCCAAATCTCGTACTTCACGGATCACCCGTAAACGTGTTTCATGGTAAATGTCGTTGGTTCGTTTTAGCTGTAATAGAAAATATTCCGCCATGGAATTGATATTCCAAATGGGTAAATAATCCTTGATTTTTTTGAGGAATGTTTGGTTTGAAGCACAACAATAACCCAGTCGCAGCCCGGGAACGCCGCAGTGTTTACTCATGCTGCGAACGATGATCAGATTGTCAAATGCAGTGATCTCCGGAATCAAACTCGGAATTTGCTCATCAGCAAAATCAATGAATGACTCATCCAAAATGATCATTTTCAAATGGCTCATTTCCTTGAGAAACCATTTCAATTCATCAAGCTGCATCAGTTGACCAGTCGGATTTCCCGGATTGATAATTAATGCCGAGTTGATTTGGTTATCGTTAATCCAGTCGGCATATTCTTTTAAATCCAGTTGATAATTCAGTTTTGGATCCAGTTGAAAAAGTTTGGCAGAACCAGTATTCTTCAATTTTTCAATGTATTCGCTGAACGTTGGGATTGGGATAGCAAGATCATCAATGAGTTGCTTCTCAATAATGTTAATCAACTCGGTGGCGCCATTCCCCAAAACAAGAAAGTCCGCATTGGTTTGTAACACATCAGCCAGGTTTTGGCGGGCCAATCCCGGGTTGCTTGATGGATACGCCTTAATCATGGCGCTGAACTTCGCCAGCAGATCATCCAGCATCTCCTCGGTTGGGTAGTAGGGATTGGCAATGAAACAAAAATCGATGATCTGATCGACCATATCTTCACCAACAATATCGACTAACGCCGGCGAGTGGGAAGTTTCTTTGAAAAGATCCCGGTTGATGTTGAATTTTGTTTTTGCCATGGTTCTGCAATTTTTGGCAAAAGTAATGTTTCTGCAATGATCAGAAAAAAGGACATAAAAAAAGCTGTCCCCGGAGGAACAGCTTTTCAATATAGTAACTACTAATATTACAAGTTTTTAACTGCTTTATGCGTCGTTTTAATAATAACAGCAGCAATTTTGTACGGATCACCGTTTGACGCAGGACGACGGTCTTCCAAACGACCTTTCCAGCCATCTTCAATTGTTCCAACAGGAATACGGATTGAAGCACCACGGTCAGATACACCATAGCTAAATTCATCAATTGACTGAGTTTCGTGAAGACCAGTCAAACGTTGATCGTTACCAGCACCGTAAACAGCGATGTGTTCCTGGATGTGTTTACCGAATTCTTCGCAGATAGCTGTGAAGACTTTTTCGTCACCAGCAGTTCTCATCAAACCGTTAGAGAAGTTGGCGTGCATCCCTGAACCGTTCCAGTCTAATTCTTTTCCAAGTGGTTTTGGATGCCAATCAACATAAACACCATATTTCTCAGCAGTTCTTTCCAGCAAGTAGCGGGCTACCCAAATTTGGTCTCCGGCGTTGTGTGCTCCTTTAGCAAAAATCTGGAACTCCCATTGTCCTGCAGCAACCTCAGCGTTGATCCCTTCGACATTCAAACCTGCTTCCAAACAGATATCAAGGTGTTCTTCAACAATCGCACGGCCGTGTGCATATTTAGCGCCAACACCGCAGTAGTATGGTCCTTGAGGGCCAGGATAACCACCAGCAGGGAAACCTAAAGGCATTTTGGTGTCCATATCGTAAAGGAAGTATTCTTGCTCGAAACCAAACCAGAAATCTTCATCTTCTTCTTCAGCAGAAATGTGAGCCCTACCGTTTGAAACGTGCGGTGTTCCGTCAGCATTCATAACTTCGGTCATCACTACGTATGAATTTTTGCGGTCTGGATCCGGGTAAATTGCAACTGGTTTCAGCAAAAGGTCAGAGCGTCCACCCTCAGCTTGTTCTGTTGAAGAACCGTCGAAAGCCCAAACCGGACAATCTTCCAGTTTACCACTAAAATCTTTTTCAACCCTGGTTTTTGCTCTTAAGCCTTGAGTTGGCTTGTATCCGTCCAGCCAGATATACTCCAATTTTGATTTCATCTTGTTACAATTTATAAGTTAATGATATGTTTTTTCAAAGAATTGATGTCAAAAATAGAACCAGCTGCCAAAATTATAAATAATAATGCAGCAAAATGTACAAACTTAATGGAAAATTTACATATGCTTGTAATTTTTACAATGTACCCCATTTAAATCAGGATGTCGATCCAGAAAAATGCTGTTTAATTGCAGAACCCTATAAATAAAATCAAAGCTATTGATTAATTCTAGATATAAAATTCAGGATAACCCCTGTATTTTAATGCCCTTCATCAGACAGTGTTCAACTAAGTAAAATAAATGGACTAGTGGTGGCAGGTAATTAGTATTAAAACAGAAAATTTGGGAACCTTTGCTACAAAGTAACAAGATTCATTTAGGTTTTTCAAGTAATTTACAAGGCACTTTTTCTATTTTTGAAACAAAAAGAGTTAGTGGCAAAACGGGAAAAAAGAGGAAAAAGCAAAAGCTCAGCCGGATACAACCAGAAAATCGGTGAAGATTTTTTAGCACAGAACGGTAAAAAAGAAGGGGTTTTAGAAACGGGAAGTGGTCTTCAATATAAAATTGTTGAAGAAGAGGATGGACGGAAACCTGATGAATACAGCACGGTGGTCATCCATCAGCGTGCATTGTTGCTGAACGGGACGATCCTGGAAGATACCTACCGGAAAAATGAACCGGATGAAAGTCGATTGGAAGAATTGATCGAAGGTTTGCAGGAAGGACTTCAATTGATGAACAAGGGGAGTCGCTATAAATTTTGGGTGCCCGCTGATTTAGCATGGGGCCGAAAAGGGACGAGCAATAAAATACCACCTTTTGCTGTGCTTAGTTTCGACATTCGTTTGGTGGATGTTTTGTAAAGTTGAGTGCAGACTCAGAAGTTGCTGAAAATAGGAGCTTGTGGCATTAATATTGCTTGCAAGTTGGCAAGCAAACAAAGTTAAAACCAATAAAACATTGAAACATGAAAACAATTACAACCCTATTGTTAGTCGTCACAGCATTTTTACTGAGCTCGTGCCAAGGCGAACAAGGCCCTCCGGGACCTCCCGGGGCCGACGGATTGGATGGAACCTCATTGTTGGGCAGCGTTTTTGAATTCCAGGGAACTTTTAATTCCTCCAATGAATATACATTGTATTATTCGTTTCCTAGTGATTTTACGGTGTATGACGGCGATGTCGTGATGGTTTACATTCGTTGGGAAACGGTTGATGCAACCGACGGAAGTACTTTGGATGTTTGGCGTCCGCTGCCAAAGACGACCTATCTTGACAATGGTTTGGAGCTTCAGTATAATTTTGATTATACCTTATCTGATGTTCAGGTGTACCTGGATGGAACTGCGGATTTTTCAACACTTCAACCGGCAGATACCGACAATCAAATCTTCCGTGTAGCTGTGATTCCGGCTGAATTGTTGCAAAACAAGTCAGTCAATATTAATAGCCTGAGCTCGGTGATGAAATCAATGAGCATTAAAGAGAGCGCGGTGAAAGAGATTTCGCTGAAACATCCAGTATCTAAAAATTGATAGGTTAGCAACAACAGTCATAAAAAAATGTCATCCGAATTTTTCAGGATGACATTTTTTATATGCTGAAAAGAGTTATTTAATACGATTTTACTTTCCCGGAACCAACCGTTGATTGGTTGATGTTTGGATTTCCTTTGTAGGTTACATCACCCGACCCGGCAATGCGCACTTCAAGGTTTTCATCAGTGTAAACATCAGCATTTCCTGACCCGGCAATTCGCACATTGACGTCATCCGCTTTAAAGTCTATTCCTTTGTAGGCGCCCGAACCTGAGATGTTCACGCTCAAATCTTCCGCCTGATTGCTACCATTCAGCGAAACATTGCCACTTCCCGAGATCATTACCTTCACCCGGTCGGAAGTCAAATTATCCAGGTTGATATTTCCACTTCCACTCACCGCTAGATCGAGGATGCGGCTTTTGATGGGGCCATCGTTTTGAATGTTGCCTGATCCGGAAAGTGCAAGTTTATCGATTTCGGGAACGGTGACGTAGATGTCAATTTTCCCGGGGTTAAAATCTTTCCAGATATAGTTTTTCGCGGCAAAACGAATCACTAGTTCGCGTCCTTTCACCTCGGTGATTAGCTCATCCAATGTGGAGGATTTGGCATTCACTTCAACGGACTGTTTATCTCCTTGTTTCAGGTGCAGGTTCGCTGAAACACGCAACGAAATTTCTGAAAAAGAAGGTACTTTCCGGTTTTCATTTTCGGCTTGAACATTCAATGACAACATGAAAACCACTATGGTAAGGGCAGTAGCTAATTTTGTTCTCATAACATTTTGTTTTTCGTGATTGATTTTTCGTAAGAAAGACAGCATAAATCTTGAAAAGTTGCACTGGTATTACTCCAAATCAAAAATTCCTTCCGGGCAATTCATCTCAATGCGTTTTTCGTCTTCATTCAGGTCGAGCAGTAGATCTTCGTTAAAAGGAATCAAGACTTCCTTTCCTTTAAACTGAAGTTGAAACAATAAATTGCCTCCAAAATCTTCCACTTTTTCAATGATGCCAATTTTCCCAATTTGGGGATCGTGCAAAATAAAACCGACCAAATAATGAAGTGAGAGTTCCTCCTCGGGAAAGATCAGATCTTCTTCTTTCAGGAAAACAGAAGATCCGCATAGCTTTCGGGCATCCTCTTCGGAGTCAACCCAGTCGAGCTGGACAAAAGCGGCTTCGCCCGATCGGAAACGAATACCATCAGGACGCAAAAAATAAGGCACCAACAAACCATCAATTTCCGGAAAAAGGGTTGGCTCTTCCTCGAGGCTGAGATCGTATTGCGGTTCGAAAACCAGGACAATTTCACCTTTCACCCCATGTGGTTTCTGAAAATAGCCAACTTTTTGGCAGGTACTTTTTTGAATCGTTTCCATGATGTAAAAGTAGTACCAATTGTTAGGATTACGAAAGTGATTGATCATGAATTTAGAGTTGCTGTACGATTTTGATTTTCAAATTTTAATAAAAATCACACGCGGCGAATGTTTTCTGAAATCGTTCTGTGTATACTTGCAGGAGCAAACGCTTTGGTTAATTTTGTAAAAGATGAATAAGCTTTTCGACATACAGCAGTTTCAGCAATTTGACAATTTGGAGTTAATTGCCCGCGAGGTGGTGGAAGGTTTTATCACTGGCCTGCATCGAAGTCCGTTTCATGGTTTCTCTGTTGAATTTGCCGAACATCGACAGTATAACCAGGGAGAATCAACCAAACACATCGACTGGAAATTGTTTGCCCGTTCGGATCGCTTGTATGTCAAACAATACGAAGAGGAAACCAACCTGCGCTGCCAGTTGGTGATTGACACTTCATCGTCCATGTTGTTCCCGTTTGAAAAAGGGAAAAATAAGCTGTTTAACAAGCTTGCATTTTCGGTTTATTCTGCGGCTGCATTGATGTACCTCATGCGCAAACAGCGCGATGCGGTTGGCCTGACTTTATTTTCCGATCACATCGAATTTCATTCGGACAACCGAATTTCATCAGTTCATACTGAATTGTTGTATGGTAAAATGGCCGGGCTGTTGACCGTTGACAAAGATGATCTTCGGAAAACGACCAACACGGTGGATGCGCTGCACCAGATTGCCGAACAAATGCATAAACGTTCGCTGGTCATCATTTTCAGCGATATGATGGATGAAGATCAGGATGATGAGCTGTTTTCAGCCCTGCAACACCTACGCTACAACAAGCACGAAGTCATTCTTTTTCATGTGACCGATCACAAGCAGGAACGCCAGTTTGAGTTTCAAAACCGTCCGTATCGCTTTGTGGATTTGGAGACCGGGCAACAGTTGAAATTTTCACCGCACGAATTGAAAGAGAACTACAAAAAAGCAGTTCAAAAGTATTTTGAAGATTTAAAAGTGAAGTGTGGACAATACCACATTGATTTGGTGGAGGCGGACATCAACGAAGATTTTAAACAAGTACTCCACAGTTTCCTTCGCAAACGCAAAAAGCTCTATTGATCTTTTCGCCTGATCAGCACACAGTGGATGGGGTAGTGGTCTGAATAATTCACCTTGTCCACATGGAAATTATAGCCTTCAAAGATAGAGCTATGAAGAATGTAGTCAATCCGGAATGATGGAAGCCTGCCACGGTAAGTGTTGCCAATCCCTTTCCCCGATTCGACAAAGGCGTCATCCAGGTCATCCCTTACTGTGTGGTAGGTGTAAGAAACCGGTGTATCGTTAAAATCACCACAAACAATGACCGGGTAGGGCGATGTACTAATTCGTTGGTGAAGTGCTTCAGCTTGCTTCGTCCGTTTGACAAAAGCACGTTTCAATTTTGATCCGGTGTATCGCACTTGCTTGTAACTTTGCACCTGTTGGTCTAACGAAATGTCATCCAGCTTGCTAATGTCGGTGTCGGTAAATCGATAGCTTTCAAGGTGACAATTGAACAGGCGAACCGTGTCTTTCCCAATTTTTAAATCAGAAACAATAAACATGTTTCCCGAATTCGGGAAATGGACTTCATCTTTATGAATTATTGGATAGCTCGAGTAGGTGACCTGTCCACCGACTTTGCTGGCGTGGATGTATTTTAGGTGGGTTTTGTCTGGCAGTCGATTCTTCCCACTTTTGTTGGTGAAACTTTTTTGTCCCTTCAGGTAGACTTCCTGTATGCAGATAATATCTGGGTTTTTGCTCATCAGGTAGTCCAGGATTTTTTCGGCTGCTTCGGCTCTTTTTAAATGATCGGCACCATAGAAATTCTTTACATTATAGCTACACAGGGTAATCCCTTTTTTATCGGTTTGCTTGTCAGTCAACTGAAAATAATGATACAGGTTACCGTATCCAACGACGATGGCCAAAAATGAAATCAAGGCCAAACGGGTTTTGACAAACAACCAAAACAGGATGAAGATGATATTGATGAGTAGTAAGTAGGGATAGGCCAAACCGAAAAAGGCGGGCACCCACCAATCGGCCGGACTAATTTTTTCAGCGAGGTAACTGCCAAGTAACCCGAAGACGGCTATCAGGTTAAAAAGAAGAAATATATTTCGAAAGAATTTTTTCAAACCAATTAATCAACCTTTTTTATTGGTTAAACAAATATAAACAAAAGCTGATTTGTGAATCAAGCTGTTTACTTGTTTTAAGAATCATTGACTATTTTTTAAAACCAAACTTCGAATTTCATCTGCCGGAGGGTTCATTTGTCCGAATCCAGCTTGCGCAGCCAACGTTAAGTATGGAAGTGATTCGGGATTGACGCCCAGTCGTTTGGCGGCAAAAACGTCTGATGAGATGATGTCTGATGATAATATCAATGTCTTGTAATTTTGTGTTCGGCCAGTGCTTTTTTGTTTTGTTGGTATTCGTTGTAAAACACGGCTGGCATCTATAATGTTGAGCACGGGTTTGCGAAATCGCAAAAAATCAACCATGCACTGAGGGCGTTGTGATTTGGTCAATTGGGTTGGCCAAACGAGTTCCATCAAGTTGTCAAAAGCTCCGAAATAGCCAAGTTCTTCAGTTTGTGACACAGCTGGAACGTTGATGATCACATCGGTGTCTAAAACGCCTTCGTGGATTTTCGCAGTTTTCATGACCTGTGCGTTTGGAATGGCCACTTCGTGGTACAGAAACTCTTTGTTGCCGGGTAATATTTTTGCGCCGACATCTTTAACAGCCCGCTCAATGCCGCTGTTTTTATAGCATTTCGTCCAGGCATCCACGGTGTGCTCAACAAACAACACTTCGCGTGCTCCGGCATCATAACACAAATCGGTTAAATGAGCCAGCAATTTTGGATTGGTATTCGCGCCCGATTCCGGCAATTGATTCCACAGGATGGTTGGTTTCATCAGAATTTTCTGTCCCGGCTGAATGAATGTTTTGATGTCGCCAAACACCTCGATTGCCAAATCCAGCATTGGTGCCGGACTGCCACCTCGAACCATCGCCAGATGGTAGTCATGTTTCGTTGGAATTTTGCCGGCGAGTAAAAGTGTGCCGGCGGCGACCCAGCTGCTATTTTGTAGAAATGATCGTCGATCCATCGTCTTCCCTTTTTATTTTCGGTGAAATTCAGCAAAAATCATGCGATCCTTCCCGTTAAGATCTTTCCTGAGTTTAACGTTTGAAAAGCCATTTTCTTTTAAAAGCTGAACACATTCTTCTCCAAAAGCCTCATTAATTTCCCAAAATAACTGGCTGTCGTCATTTAAGTTTTCTTTTCCGAATGAGGCCAATGCTTTGTAAAATCGCAGTGGATCGTCATCGGGAACAAAAAGTGCCTGTTGTGGCTCGTGTTCCAATACATTAGGCTGCATCTGCTTTTTTTCGGCATCGGTCACATAGGGTGGGTTGCTTACGAGGATGTCGATTGGCTGAAACTCCGGTGGCAATTCAGGATTCAAAATATCCAGGTAAAAAATCAGGACATCGAGCTCATTCAATGATGCATTGGATTTTGCCACTTTCAATGCATGCTGCGAGACATCACATCCCATCACATGAGCCTGGGGTAAATATTTTTTCAAGCTGATGGGAATGCATCCGCTGCCCGTTCCAACATCCAAAATGACCGGTTGGGTTTTTGTTTTGACTTTCAAAATCCAGTCGACCAGCTCTTCCGTTTCCGGGCGGGGAATTAATACGTCAGGTTTTACGTGAAATGGTAAACCGTAAAATTCGGTCTCCCCCAAAATATATTGAATAGGTTCAAAAACTTTTAACCGTTTAACAATTGTTTTTATTTGCTGCTGATAAGTTTCTTCCAAGGTCTCTTCTCTTTTCAATACCAGGTCGGTTGGGTTGTATTGCTTCAAGCTGAAAAAAATCAAGCGAATAAAACTCTCGACTTCTTGCGGGGGATACAGCCCTTCCAATTCTTTTCGGATATATTTGATGCTTGCCTGCATTTATTCGTATTTTTGGCAAAGTTAAGTTTTTCCCAATGAACACCGCTGAAAAATACATGAACCGTTGCCTGGAACTAGCTCGTCTTGGAGCCGGAGATGCAGCGCCAAACCCCATGGTTGGTTCGGTGATTGTTCACGATGGAAAAATTATTGGTGAAGGTTATCATCGAAGATGCGGAGGGCCGCATGCTGAGGTGAATGCCGTCAACTCGGTGAAAAACAAGGCGCTTCTGAAATCATCAACGATGTACGTAAGCCTGGAGCCCTGCGCCCACTACGGGAAAACGCCTCCCTGTTCCGATTTGATTATTAAACACCAAATTCCGCACGTCGTCATGGGGTCGGTCGATCCATTTGCGGAAGTTGCCGGACGAGGTATTGAGAAAATGAAACGAGCCGGGATTAAAGTAGAGGTAGGTATTCTGGAAAAAGAATGTCTTTGGTTGAATCGGCGATTTTTCACTTTTCATGAGAAGAAACGCCCTTACATTTTACTAAAGTGGGCTCAAACGCTGGACGGTTTTATCGATGTTGACCGATCGCATGTTGCAGCAACGCAACCGACCTGGATCAGCAATGAGTTGTCCCGTCGGCAGGTGCACAAGCAACGCACCGAGGAAGCTGCGATTCTTATTGGAACCAATACGGCACTGAAAGACAATCCATCGCTGACCGTTCGCGCCTGGGATGGAAATCAACCTCTGCGCTTGGTGCTGGATCGTGAAAACCGCCTACCTGAAAATCTTCACCTAAAAGACGGAACTGTTCCAACCATCGTGTTCACCACAAAAGAGGTACCGTCGAAACCAAATTTGGAATTCGTTCAGCTTGATTTTCACTCCAATATTTTACCACAGCTGTTGCAATTTCTGCACAGTCGCGATGTTCAATCGGTCGTGGTCGAAGGTGGTTATCATGTGTTGCAGTCGTTTTTGGATGAAGGGTTTTGGGATGAGGCTCACGTTTTTATTGGCAATACCGTTTTTGTTGAAGGGGTGCGCGCTCCTAACTTGCCATGCCCGCCACTGAACAATGAAAACATGCACGACACGATGTACAAATTCTTTATCAATTCTAATCAGTAGGTTCTTGGTCCGTCCGAGATTAATGGGATGTAGAGGCCATGCACGACGTACTGGAAGTAGTAAAATAACTTGTGGTTGAGCTCCAATCCATAATCGACATTCGGATCATAGTCAATGTAGGTTTCCAGAACCTTGGAATAGCGCCCTCCCTGGTAATCGTAATTCCAGGCTTGCACATAGCGTTGGTTCCAATATTCGTAATAATCTTGAGAATGGTACCAGCTTGGTTTGCTGTTGATGGCATACCAACTGTCAAATCCCGGATCGAGTACGACCAATTCGTAGCTCGTACTGTCGTTGTCTGCTGATTTTTCTGCCTGTTTGTCGTGTTTAATTTGTACATTGTGTTGGGTAGCACACGATGCAAAAATTAATGCAAATAATATGATTGTCAAATACTTCATGGCTTAAATCTTTTTATAATCATACGAATAGTTATCATCGTTTGTTTATGAAAACAAAAATCCAGAAATTTATTTAACCTATTTTAACTTGTGAGGCATGTTGGAATTTCTCAAGGATATTTGGCACTATACACCGGATACAGTTACTGTCCTCTATTTTATAACTGTCATTTTCATTGCTATTTTGATTGTGCTTGAAAATCGCAGTCCAATCCGAACGATTAGTTGGGTATTGGTGCTGGTTGCCGTCCCCGTTGGCGGAATTATCATTTATGCCTTTTTTGGTCAGGAATACCGAAAAAAGAAAATGTTCTCCAAAAAAGGGTTGTACTACCTGGAGAAATTGCGAAAACAAACCAAGGATCAATTGCAGAAATTGCCTGGGAACTACCACCGTTTCAATGAAACTATATTGGCCAAACGGCATTTGATCAACCTGATGTTGTCTAACTCAGATGCGTTGTTGACAGACAACAACGAGGTGACCATTTTAAGAAATGGGAAGGAGACCTACCCGGCAATTTTTCAAGCCATGGAAGATGCCCGAAATCATATTCATCTGGAATATTATATTATTGACGATGATGAACTGGGGCATCAGCTGAAAGATTTATTAGTTAGAAAAGCCAGACAGGGTATTGAAATTCGGGTTATTTATGACGATGTTGGCAGTTGGCAACTTCCACGAAAGTACATTAACGAGCTGACTAAAGCCGGGGTGAAAATCGATTGTTTTATGAAGGTTCGATTTCCGATGTTGACGTCTCGAGTGAATTATCGAAACCACCGGAAGATTATTGTGGTTGATGGAGAGGTGGCTTTCACTGGTGGCTTGAACATAGCCGATCGTTACATGCACGGGACCAAAAAGCTAGGGCCTTGGCGCGACACTCATATCATGCTGAAAGGCGGTGCAGCAACTGCGCTACAGATAATCTTTATGGCCGACTGGTATTTTGTTTATAAAGAAATTTTTAAAGGCGAAGCTTATTTCCACGAATTCCAGCCTGGCACCGGAAAGCTCGTTCAAATAGTATCCAGCGGACCTGACTCTGATTGGGCGAGCATTGGGCAAGCCTATTTTTCATCGATAGCTTCAGCCACAGAGCGGGTGTATATTTCCACACCTTACCTGATTCCGACCACCGAAATTTCCCTGGCGATGAAAACTGCCGCGCTGGGAGGAATCGATATTCGCGTTCTACTTCCAGGCCATTCTGACGGCATCATTCCCAGGTGGAGTACCGATTCATACGTTGAAGAATTATTGGAAGCTGGCGTAAAAATATATCATTATCAGCCCGGATTTACACATAGTAAAATGATCGTCGTTGATGGGATTTTTTCATCAGTTGGAACGGCAAACTTCGATTTTCGAAGCCTTGAGACCAACTTTGAAGTTAACGCCATGGTTTATGATGGAGACGTTGCAACAACACTGGAGAAGCAGTTTTTTGACGATTTAAGCCAAAGCGAAGAATTGAGTCTGGAAGAATGGCAAAAGCGAAATTGGATCCGAAAAACCAAGGAATCCTTTGCCCGAATTCTGAGTCCAATGTTATGATTGTCCTAACCATAAAGACTACTTCTCTTTTATCCAGAATGATTGATGCCTTTGAAATAGCTGCTGATGGAATTAAAATAATCTTCGTAGGCATTAATGCCTTTTTCGGTAATCTGGCAGGTGGTTAGCGGATAATTACCTTTGAATGATTTTTGAATATCGACGTACCCAGCCACTTTTAATTTGCTCAACTGAAAACTCAGGTTTCCCTTCGAAGTTTGAATATTTTCCAATAGAAAGCTGAATTCGGCGGAGTGCACACTGATTAAAATAGACATGATTGCCAACCGAACTTGCGAGTGCAAAACCGGATCGAGATCTTTAAACATGGACTCCTTTCTTTTTGCGTTTGGCGAATAACAAATGTCCGGGGACTACAAAAGCAATGAACCAGGCTATGGCTTCAAAAAGCATTTGGTTGTCCAATGTCAAGTACGAGGCAACGAAAGCCAGAAATCCAAAAACCAGACCGCCTGTTATTAGCTGTTCGTGCCGGAGGATCACTCCCGATACTAAAATTGCAAAGGCAGTTAAAACCATGAAGATCGGATGCTGGAGCTGGGCATTGAATGTGTGTAATACATTGAATTGAATCACATTGATCAGTACAAGGCAGATAATATACGAAATCCACACATATCGCAACGATGTTCCAATGTAAGTTTTGACTTTTCGGCGTTGTTTGACCATGTAGTAAATGGTGTACCCAATTGTTGCAATACCCCAAAGTGCAATCAGCCAGTCAATATATTTCCCATATGGATAATTGATATTGATCCGGTAATGCAGGAAAAAATAAAAATTGCTGATAGACAGGAACCAACCCCAGATAATGAGCAGAATGCCATCGTTGTTGAGCCGGTTTCGCGAGGCTTGGATCATTTCCGTAATGACTTGGAGCGACTGCTTTTCATCGAAGGTTTCCGATGGTGTTTGATATGTTTTCATGGCAAGTTGTTTGGATTATAGAACTAGTTTGCATTACAAACTTAAATCAAAATTTGATGAAAGTCAATACTCTGAATAAGAAAATAATGCGTTGAAAAACAGTGTTTTTGGAGCATGAATTTCAGATGTGAAATTATTTTCATTTTGAAAGTGAAAAAAAGAGCGATAAACAGAATATTCTATTACTAAAATACGTACAATTGCATTGTAAATACATGGAAATAAAATTTGTGTAACAGGTTATAAATAAGCTTTCTGTTCGGTTTTGGCGGACGTTTCGGATGGTCAAAACCACAAAGGCGATTATTAATTTTAGAGTTGTCGTTATTTTCATTGAAATTTAACCATGCAATCCACATTAATCCTTTTGGATTCGGTGACGCAGTGGAAACCCTACTACGAAACGGAAACCATCACAACTGCTGCAGATTATCTGCAAGACGATTATTTAAGCAAAAAGCCATTGCTGGTCATCAATTTGTGTGAAAAACTTTCCTATCATTCGGAAGGGTATTATTGTTCGCTTTTGGCGCAAGCTCGCGGACACAAGGTACTTCCAGATGTTGATGTTTTAACCCGAATCGAGAGCGGTGCCATCACCCGGATGGATGACAGCCTGCAAAAAATCTGCTACCGCTGGATTCAATCCAACGAGTTGCCCAATCAGGAACTGTTCCCACTCGATATTTATTTTGGAACCTGCGATGTTGCGGAAATGAGCAAAGTCGCCCGGTTCATTTTTGAGCAATTGCCGAGCCCGATGATACGGGTATACTTTGCCAATCGTCCGAAAAACCAGATTGAATCGTTGCGTCCTTTGAGTTTAAATGAACTCAGCGATGAACAGCAGGATCTATTTGCACAGGCCTTGGACAATTTCAGTCAGAAAATCTGGCGGCAACCCCGATCGCACAAATCGGCCCGCTTTGATTTGGCCATTCTGCATGATCCCAACGAAGCACTTCCTCCAAGCAATAAAGGGGCACTAAACCGGTTTTTGACACAAGCCCGAAAAATGAACATCAATGCCGAGTTGATCACGGAAGATGATACGATTCGTTTGCTTGAGTTTGATGCCTTGTTTATCCGTCAAACTACTGCTCTGAACCACATCACTTATCGATTGGCGCAGCAAGCGCGGCAAGCAGATATGGTGGTGATTGATGATCCACTGTCAATTATTCGATGCACCAACAAAGTTTATCTGAAAGAATTGCTCGACCGGGAAGGCATTCCCACGCCGCTTTCAAAATTGATTTTTAAGGAAAATCCATTGTCTTTTGACGGGATCACTAGCGAACTAGGTACTCCATTGGTGTTAAAAGTTCCTGACGGTTCTTTTTCTATTGGCGTCAAAAAGGTGGCAACCGAAGAAGATTATCAAGAGGCCATTGATTCACTTTCCAAACAATCGTCGATTTTTCTGGCACAGGAGTTTGTGCCAACACCATTTGATTGGCGAATTGGGCTGTTGAATGGTGATGTTTTATATGCCTGCAAATATTTTATGGCGCGTGGTCACTGGCAAATATACAACCATCAGGACAATGGCAAACCACGCTCGGGAGCCTTCGAAACGGTACCAATCAGCAAAGTGCCCAAACATGTGCTGCGGAACGCTGCGAAGGCGGCAGCGCTTATTGGCAAGGGATTTTATGGGGTCGACCTGAAAGAAATTGAAGGACATTCGCTGGTAATTGAGGTGAACGATAACCCATCGATTGATCAGGGGGTGGAAGATGCCATCCTTGGAGATGAATTGTACCGGTTGATTTTGCGTGAATTTTTGGATCGACTGGAGAAAAAGCGACGATAATGGAAGCTTCAAAAGTGACCATCAGATTGGCTGAAAAGACGGACGTGAAAGCATTGTTTAAAATTGAACAACGCAGCTTTGATGCTGAAAGCTTTTCTCGCCGACAAATTAATTACTTGGCTACTCGCTCATCCGGTTTTTTCTGGGTGCTCGCTGAAGCTTCAGAGATTGCAGGATTCATTGTTTTGCTGCAGCGTAAAAATACGAGGGGACTGCGAATTTATTCATTGGCGGTTTCTCCAAATTTTCGAGGGAAAAGCTATGGGCGCCTTTTGCTTGAAAAGGCGTTGCAAACGGCCAACGAAAATGCGAAACAGTATTTGTATCTGGAAGTCAGTGAGGAAAATCAATCCGCCATCCGGTTGTATCAAAAATTTGGTTTTCAGATCACCGGAAAACGAAAAGCTTATTATAAGGATGGAAGTGCAGCTTTGTTGATGCAATTACCCTTTGTTAACTATCAATAAACTCGTTGATATTCCAGTTTCGGGCCGTCGCATTCGTTCCAGGTTCCAACAAATCGGTTGTTTGGTTGATAAATGAA
>DATFMO010000526.1:0-6798 GCA_035266925.1 Sunxiuqinia sp.
ATGGGGTTGGGCTTGTTATCGCGGGTATCAAATACCAATCCAGCCTTAAAGGCGGGTACAAAACCACCACTCGCTTCCTGGCTCGAAATGATTCCCCAATCCTGGTAATATTGGTACAATCCGGGAACATCAGGCAATACGTCTGATCCCGACTTGCCTTTGTTCAGCTTTTCCAAATCAACTGGACCAATGGAAAAATTAAGGAAGTTGATACCGGCGATCCATCGAAATTTGTTACTGGTGATCTTCCCCTGCAAATCAAGCTTCCACCGAAAAAGTTTGCGATTGTATTTGTAAAAGACACGCGTGATATAATCCGGTGATTGGTCATCAATCCACGATTTATTAAACACGGCGTCGTAGCCATTAAAACCGTAAAAATCATAGGCCTGATCCGTCAAATAACTCAAATCCATCGAAGTCTGCATCCCCTTGATCAGTTGATCCGAGTCATAATAAAAACGTAAAATCCCGCTCCCTTTTGTGTAATGCGATGCCTCGAAGTACAACGATTGATCGTAGTCCGGATAGCGACTGCCATCACCATAATCAAACAAATTAACCAGTGCCCCGTACTGAAATCCCAGGTCAGTATCGTAGGTAATGGTCGGCAAAGCTCCAAGATTCCACCCTTTCTTAATCAATTGTTCCTGCTTTTTATTTTGTGAAAATGCTGTCAGATAAATCAACGAAACCAGCACAAAAAGGAGTTTTTTCTTCATCGTTTTGGGATTAGTTAAAAACGAAGATAACAGTTTTTCAATCGAATTGCCTATGCTTTTAAAAACCTCGTAAATATTAAAAAGAAATTATTGATGCCTGAATCGTGCGATGACAGTTGGTTTTGTTATTTTTACCCCTGTTTACCAATGACCTTGAAAAACACCATGACTCAATTTTCCAGGATAGATTCTGATTCGGAAGTACCCAAGTACAAGCAGGTGGAAGACCTGATTATTTCGGATATTGAAGCTGGAATTTTCAAACATGGCCAGCGCATTCCCTCCATCAACGAAACCAGTGAAGAATTGCTGCTATCACGCGACACAGTTGAAAAAGCGTATGTTCACCTGAAAAAGAAAGGTGTCCTTTTGGCTGTGCGTGGCAAAGGCTACTACGTCAATAAAATTGATGTGGGCAAAAAATTAAAAATTGCTCTCATTTTCAACAAACTAAGCAATTACAAACGTAGCCTCTATTCATCATTCATTAGCACGATGGGCACCAAAGCCAGCGTGGATGTTTTCATCTACAATTATGACATTGTTGAATTTGAGAACATCATCAATAACAACCTGACCAACTACGATTACTTTGTCATCCTCCCCCATTTCAGAAATGAACAGGCTGACATTAGTTCGGTGGTGAAAAAAATTCCCAAGGAGAAAGTGCTGATTATAGACAAAAACCTGGACGAACTGCGCGATTACCCTGTGGTTTATCAGGAGTACGACAAAGACATTCAACATGCTTTGGGAGAAGCACTTGATTTGCTGAAAAAATACAGCAAACTCAACCTGGTTTTTCCACAAAAAGAGTACTATTCACACTACATCACCCGGGGATTTAAAATTTTCAGCCAAGTCCATCAATTCGACTACAGCATTCTGAATGACTTGAAAGAAGAGGACATCAAAAAAGGGGAAGGCTACATCCTGATTTCAGACAATGACTTATACGATTTTATCAAAATCATCAAGCAGCGTGGCTGGGAAGCGGGAAATGACATTGGCATCATTTCATACAATGATAGCCCGGTAAAAGAGCTGCTTTGTGAGGGCATTTCTACTATTTCGACCAATCACGACCAGATTGGGCACATAGCTGCTGAAATGATCTTGAAAAAGGATTTCAAACGCATTAAAAGTCCGTTTGAATTCATCAGTCGAAATTCCCTTTAAGTTTTTTCAACTCAAGTATTTTATATTTGTATTGGTTTCCAGTGCGCAAAGTCGATTATTCACCAAAAAGAATTGACGCTAAAACGATTGAACACCTGGAATTTTACGGATCTAAACCAATTAACCATGACAGCGAATGACACCAATTTTCGTTTAAACCGACTATGGCAACTCGCCATAATTTTTCTTGTCTTTTTAATTTCACTGCCCGGTTTTGCACACGCTCAACAACAAAAAACCTCTGTTTCCCTGGGCAAAGACAGCACATTGCATTACATGCCAGACAGTTTGGGCAATCGCATTCCCGATTTTTCCTATAGTGGTTATGAAGCATCAAACCAGCCAATTCCGAACGTTCCTATCAAAGTGAAAGTGGCTCCTGTTGCCGGGGATAACACGCAACACATTCAAGCAGCCATCGACTATGTTACCAGTTTGCCACTTGATGAAAAGGGGTTTCGGGGAACGGTTTTTCTTGAAAAAGGAACCTTTGAAATTGATGGCAACCTGTATATTCGCGCATCAGGCGTTGTGCTCCGCGGGAGCGGAAGCGGAAATGACGGCACCATCTTGCTGGCTTCAGGTGTTGACCGTGTCACTCTGATTCGTATTGTTGGTGGTAACGACCGTAACGTGGGAAAACCGATTCAACTTGAAAATAGTTATTTTCCGGTCAACAGTAAACAACTCAGCTTTCCCGGCGAACACCCGTTCCACGTTGGCGATCATATTATCGTCAATCGTCCATCCACCAAAGAGTGGCTCGCCAAACTGGGAACCGATAAAATCGGCATCTATGTAGACTATCATCTGACCAAATGGAATCCGGGCGATTTCGACATCAACTGGGACCGCACCGTTGTGGCCACGACACCAACAACCATCACCTTGGACGTGCCAATCACCAACGCACTTGATCCCAAATATGGCGGTGGAAATGTAGCCAGATATTCCTGGAAAGGTAGAATCAACCATGTTGGAGTGGAAAACCTGCGTTGCGTTTCAACATACAACAAAGCCAATCCTAAAGATGAAAATCATCGCTGGATGGCCATTAGCATGAACAGCGTGCGCGATGCCTGGGTGCGCCGCGTGACGGCTGAACACTTTGCCAGCTCTGCCGTGTCTGTTTGGGGATCGGCAAGTCGGGTCACCGTAGAAGATTGCAAATCACTGTCACCGGTTTCCGAAGAAGGGAATTTCCGTCGCTATTCTTTCCACACCCTGGGGCAACAAGTGCTTTTTCAACGTTGCTATGGCGAAAACGGCTATCATGATTTTTCGGTCGGTTTTACTGCTCCGGGGCCCAACGCTTTTGTGCAATGCTACTCCTATTTACCCTTGCATTTTAGCGGAGCCATTGGCGGCTGGGCAAACGGCGTTCTGTTTGATAATGTGACTGTTGATGGCGGCAACATTAGTTTCGACTGGCGTGATGTAGACGCGCAAGGTGGCGGCTGGGCCGCTGCCAACTCAGTGTGCTGGCAGTGCCGGGCTGCCCAACTGCATTTAGTCAATCCTCCAACCGCTCAAAACTGGGCTTTCGGGATGTGGGCGCAGGGATATGGTAATGGCAACCACGAAGAATCAGATCGTTTCATCACACCGGAAAGTTTATTTTACGCCCAACTGGAAGACCGCATGGGCAAAAAGCCGGCAGACCTGAAAAAATTACGGGTTTATCATTCCAGTTCTACCTCGCGACCTTCGCTCCAATATGCCGCGAAAATGAGCGAACGCGCCAAATCACCTGATTTGACGATGAGCAAATGGATTGACAAAATGATTGCCGAATATCCATTACAATCAAATTTAGATGGCGTGAAATCCCTCAAAGAAACGGGATTCAAAGAACCCAAAAAGAAGGTTGGAAAAGGACGTATCTTCAGCTTGAAAAATGGCTGGCTGGTTGTTGGCGACGAGGTGGCCACCGGACGAGTCAGTCGAACGAGCATGTGGAAAGGCTCCACCCGCCCAAGTCAGTTGGTTGACCCAACGCCCAACCTGGTGCGCTTTGTTCCCGGTCGCGTTGGACGCGGACTGACCGACAATTTGGATACGCTTGTAGCTGACATGCAGAAAAACCACTCCATTGCCATCAATCATTTTCCAGCTTTGTGGTACGAACGTCGCCGTGATGATCATGCCCGCACACGCCGCGCCGATGCTGACGTCTGGACACCCTTTTACGAGCAACCCTTCAGTCGCAGTGGAAAAGGTGAAGCAGCCGATCGACTGAGCAAGTACGACCTAAATCAATGGAACACCTGGTACTGGCTGCGGCTGAAACGATATGCAAACCTCGCAGATGAAAAAGGCCTGCTACTGATTCAGGATCATTACCTGCAGCACAACATCATTGAAGAGGGCGCTCACTGGATGGATTATCCATGGCGATCGCTCAATAACATCAACAAGCCGGGATTTCCGGAGCCACCTTATTTTGCTGGCGACAAACGCGTTTACATGGCCGGGCAATTTTATAATTTGAACAATCCGGTTCTTCGAAAATACCACGAACAATACATCAAAAAGTGCCTCGACAATTTTAAAGGCAATGCCAACACCATTCACGACCTTGGCGCCGAATACACCGGACCTCTGCATTTTGCCCAGTTTTGGATTGACCAGATTACCCAATGGGAAAAGACCAACCAGCAAAATGTGTTGGTGATGCTTCCGGGAACTAAAGATGTACAGGACTCGATTCTTGCCGACCCGGCTCGTTCAAAAGAAGTTGATTTGATCGACGTCATCCAATGGCACTATCGTGCTGACGGTTCGTTGTACGCCCCCATTGGCGGCGAAAGCCTGGCGGGCCGGCAATATGCCCGCATCATCGCCCCGGGAAAAGTGACAATGGACCAAGTGTATCGGGCTGTTCATGAATTTCACCAACAATACCCCGACAAAGGAATCGTCTACAATGCTCATGGTGTCGAGATGGGCAACTGGGCTTCTTTTATGGCTGGTGGCTCATTGGCAAACCTGCCACCAATTTCTAACGAACGCTTTTTAAAGGAAGCTGCAGAAATGACCAGTCAGCCGTATGAACAGTCAAATGAATGGATTCTTGGAAAATCGGGATTTGGCTACATCATCTTCACGAAAACCGGGAGAGTACCGATTGATTTGACAAATGATGAATCAAACTACAATCTACGGTGGATTAATCCGGAGACAGGTGAAATCACTTCTTCAAAATCAAAATTAAAAGGTAGAACAACCATGGAGGTTCAGTCCCCCTATTCTGGTGCTTCAGTGGCCTGGTTGAGTCGAAAATAATTTAGACTACACCTCAGCAGAACATAAGCTTGATGATTATCACGATTTCAAGCTTATGTTTTATATATCGATATTTATTTTTACTGAAAATGATTGATCTAATCAAAATAAAACATCCGCAAGACTTACCATATCGGACTATTACAAGCCACACTTAAAAAACCGAGCATACAATTTTTAGCAGAAAATTGCGTAATACGGATGAATCCATTATCTTGACCACGTTTCACAATTACTATTGAAAATAGTTGCCCCCATGAAGAACCAGAAAATACATATTCTGATTGCCGAAGATGAAGAGTTCAATTTTCTCTACCTGGCGGAATCTCTCAATGAATTCAATGTTGAATTAATTCGTGCAAAGGATGGGCACTCCGCAGTTGAACTCTGCAAATCCAATCCGAATATCGACCAGGTTTTAATGGACATTCGTATGCCTGTGATGGATGGCTACACGGCAACCAAAGAAATCAAAAAATTCCGTCCTGATTTGCCCATTATTGCACAAACAGCGTACGCCATGGAAGCCGATAAAAAGAGGGCGCTTGATGAAGGCTGCGATGACTACGTTTCCAAGCCTATCAAACGAAAAGACTTGCTTGAAATTATTGGCAGATATGCTCCAGCTAATTGTCCATTGCGAGAACTGGTATAAATTTCACTACTGGTAAATCATCTTTTTTGTCATTCCTCCGTCAACTACAAAATTTTGTCCGGTGATAAAATTATTTTCTGGGTTCAATAGAAATAAAACCATGTTGGCTATATCCTCCGCTTTTCCAACTCTTCCTGCAGGATGTTGTTGATGATCAATCACCCGAAATTCATATTGCTTGGCTTCCGACTTCTTTTTTACCGCTGAAACATCAATCCACCCCGGGCTGATGGCATTCACGCGAACATCGGGCGCCAGGCTCATTGCCAACGCATGTGTCATGGCCAGCAAACCGCCTTTGGATGCCGAATAAGATTCGGTGTTGGGCTCCGACTGCAAAGCCCGTGTGGAACAAATATTAATAATTGCACCTTTGTTTTTCCTTAATTCCGATTCAGCGTACTTGGTACATAAAAACGGCCCGGTCAGGTTCACAGCCAATGCATTGTTCCATTCTTTTACGGACAATTCACCAATCGTTTTCCAAATGTGAACGACAGCATTGTTGATCACCCCATCAATTCGCCCAAATTTGGCAACCGCCTTTTTCATGGCCTCTTCCACTTGATTTTCAGAAGAAACATCCGTTTGCAACACAAGCAAATCAGACGATTTGTATTCTTCTTTCAATTCATCAATCGCCTCCTGATCAATTTCCAGCACCGTCACCTGGTAGCTATTTTTCAGTAATTCACGGGTCATTATTTTCCCGATGCCCTGTGCACCGCCTGTTACAATGATATTCTTATGGATAGTAGTAGCATTTTGCGTTATCATAACACGTGTTTTTCATTTCAAATCCAATTACGAACTAAAAATAAACACTATTTGGCAACACATCGTTATCAGGCAAATAAAATCCGCCAAGGAACCATTTCTGTTCCTCGGCGAATTCGTTTCTTGTTTATTATTTTGAGAGATTAACCCAGTTTAGTAACCCGGATTTTGATTTGATTT
>DATFMO010000527.1:0-4845 GCA_035266925.1 Sunxiuqinia sp.
AAGGCCACTTTAATTAAAGTGGCCTTTCTTTTTCTTAATGTTAGTAGATTATTAAAAGGGTTAAAAAAAACAATATTTTTAGTTCGGAAATAGTTGAACTAAAAAAACCATGTATATTTGTCAAAAAATAAAAACAATGAAAGCTACAAATCGCATAGAAAAGCAAAAGGAATTAATTGAAACGATTGGGAGGTACATGGAGAAGCAGGGGTACCAGCCTGTTGCCGGGCGTGTGCTTGGCATGTTGATGGTCATGGACAAGGAAGAATACACCTTTGATGAAATTGTTGAGGAAATGCAGATCAGTAAAAGCTCGGCAAGTAACGCCCTGAAAAACCTTGAACTGCGAAATGCTATTGAATATGTTACCTACCCGGGAGATCGCAAGCGGTATTTCCGAATTTCAATTTCAGATATTAGTACCCTTGTTGATGAAACAGAACGGAAAGTTCAGGCATATGCCGATTTCATCAGCGAGATTATTAGCCTAAAAACAAACCCCGATTCAAAAAATTCAAAAGCATTGAAAAACATTCTGGAAGGAGCAAACTTTTTTCTGGCAAAGCTTAACGAACTCAGGCACCCAAACGGCAAATAAAAATTTTTTGGCTATTTAGTTCTGTAATTACAGAACTAAATAATAAGTATCAAACAATTTAGTGAATATGAAACAATTAATGATTTTTATCTTAGCCTGCTTCCTGGTTTTTCCAAAAGTTGGATTTGGGCAAGAGACTTATGATTTGCAGAAACTGTTGAAACAAGCGCTGGAAAACAATCCAGACATCAAGAAATCAACATTGAAACAAACCGAGAGTGATTATAAAACCAAGGAGGCCATCTCTCACGGGCTCCCACAGATTGA
The DNA here is from genome assembly GCA_035266925.1 of Sunxiuqinia sp. Lineage (GTDB taxonomy): Bacteria > Bacteroidota > Bacteroidia > Bacteroidales > Prolixibacteraceae > Sunxiuqinia. Next base: position 866 of record DATFMO010000527.1, read on the forward strand.
CGGGAACCTTCAATATTCACGGATGGGAATTCCCGATCTCAGCGCATTGCAAGGCATGGCAGCCGAACTGCCTGACGACTTGAAGCCTTTGTTGGCCCAGCTCCAGGGATTGAACGCACTACATATCCTTTCAACAGGTGTGACAGTAAGTCAAATGGTATACAGCCAGCCCTATTTTACGGGAGTGAAGCAGGCTAAAAAGGCAGAGGAGTTGAACGATGTGCTTGCCGAGAAGACGCAGGATGATGTGATTTACGATGTATCTAAAGTTTTCTACCAGTTGCTCAGCAATTACGAAAGTTTGAAGGTGCTGGATGAAACGGTTGCTAACATGGAAAAGATCAGTAATATCCTCGATCTTCAATATAAAAATGATTTGGCGAAGAAGACCGATGTGAGTCGCGTGAAAGTCCAATTATCCAATTTACGCACACAGCGCGACATGCTACAAAATGGCATTCGCATACGCGAGCGGGTTTTGAAGATCGTCTGCGGAATTCCCGTCGATAAGGAAATGGTTCCCGATACCACTCAAACCAAGGATAGCATCATTCAGCAACCGGCGACACCAGCATTTTCAATTGAGAAACTGCCGGAATTTCAGCTGTTGCAAAAACAACAGGAGTTGGCCAGCTTGAAAGTGAAATCAGAGCAGGCTGATTATTATCCAAATCTGGCTGTTTTTGGCCAGTTCAATTACAGCAGTTATTCCACGCAGTTCGATCCATCAAGTTTGTCAAACACGAACACATTCGGATTAAAAGCAACCATTCCAATTTGGAGTTCGGGTGAACGTAAGTGTAAGGTGATGCAGTCGAGATTGCAGTTACAAGAGTTCAACGAAGATTTTGAAACCAGCAAGAAGCAGTTGGGAACCAGCTATCAAAACTCATTAAATACCTTACTTACCAGTTGGAAAGGCCTCAAAGACCAAAAAGAAAACAAGGCGCTGGCGCATGAAGTGTACGACCAGGTTCGATTGAGTTACCAAGAAGGAATGACTTCGTTAACCGACCTGCTTAACGTGGAAACGTCCATGCTCGATGCCGAAAACTTATACAATCAACAATTATTAAAATACCGGATCGCCTCATTGGACATGAAAAAATCGACAGGCAATCTGCAGTCAATGATCAAGGTAGAAAATCAGTAAAAACAGAAAACATGAAACTAGGTAGAAGTATAATTATTGTGGTTGTCGTCCTGCTTGTAGCGGGAGGCATTTATTTTCAGTTGCACAGGAACAAACAACACCTGAACAACGAAATTGCAATTGCAGAACGGAAGATTGACGCTATCCCGGTAAAAGTTGATACAGCCAAGTGGTCGACACTGGACCAGACCGTGATATCAAACGGATCATTGGAGGCGAACGACCAGTTGACGGTAGTTTCTGAAACACAGGGAAAAATCACTCATGTATACAAAGACCTGGGTGACCCTGTGCAGAAGGGCGATGTGATCGTAAAAGTTGAAGATGAAACGATTGCTGCTTCGGTTATGGTGGCCGAAGCCAACGTGGAGCAGCAACAGAAAGACATTGAGCGTTACAAGCGACTGCAGGAAGGCAATGCCATTACCAAACACGATTTGGAAAAAGCCGAAATTGGGCTGAAAAAAGCGAAAGCTGATTTGATCAAAGCAAAAAAAGCACTTTCGAATACATCAATAACGGCACCAATTTCCGGGGTGATCAACCAGAAGTTTATCACAGAAGGACAGTGGCTTAATGGAGGAAAGCCGGTGGCTGAGATTGTGGACAATCATCAGTTGAAAATTCATGTGAAAATTGACGGCAATGATATCTACAAAATACAAAAAGGTGAAACCGTTAATGTTTCTATCCCGGTTTTCCCGGAGCGCACCTTTCCCGGTAAAGTAACAGCAATTGCAGTGAAAGCTGACCAAGCCATGAAATTCGCCGTTGAAATATCACTGGACAATCCGAAAGATGTGGATTTAAAATCAGGTTTGTACGCCGAAGTTGATTTCCCGGTCAAGTCGAAAAAAGGCTTGGTGATCCCAAAGGAAAGTATTGTTGGCAGTATGGAAAAACCACAGGTATTCGTGGTTGAAAACCAGCGAGCTGTGCTGAAATATATTGTCACTGGAATCAGTAACGACAGCCAAATCGAAGTTATTTCAGGATTGAATGAAGGCAACCTGGTCATCTACAGTGGCCAGTTGAATTTGAGCGGTAACGAAAAAGTGAAGATTATAAAATAAGACGACGCAATGAAGATTACAGAAATATCCGTCCGGCGAACAACCATTCCGGTGGTGCTGTTTGCCATCCTCATCATAGGCGGCATCTATTCCTATTTTGGATTGAGTAAAGAGCTCACGCCCAACATGGACATGCCGATCAACACGATTACAACTGTGTATCCCGGAGCCTCGCCTTCGGAAGTAGAGAGTTCGGTGACCAAACGTATTGAAGACGCGGTTTCAGCCATTGCCGGAATTAAAAACATTACCTCGTACTCGTACGAAGGATTTTCGATGCTACTGATTGAATATGTTGATGGAACCGATGCCGACGCCAAACTCGATGAATGTGAGCGGAAGGTCAACGTCATCAAGAGCCAATTGCCCGAATCGGTTGAAGATCCGCAGTTCCTGAAATTCGATGTGAACAACTATCCAATCATGAATATTGCGGTCAATTCCGATATTCCTGAGAAGGCGTTTTATGATTTGGTAGATCAGGAAATCAAGCCGTTGCTTTCACAAATAAAAGGGGTTGCAAAGGTTGATTTGATTGGTGGTAATGAACGGGAAATACAAGTGAAGGCCGATGCTGAAAAACTGGATAAGTATGGCCTTTCGATCATTCAATTGAAACAGATGATTCAGGCTTCGAACCTGGATTTTCCAACGGGAAAAATCAGCGATGCCGACTCCCGTACCTTGATCCGCCTCTCGGGCAAATTCAAGAATCTGCAAACCATTCGCGATCAAATTATCAGCTACACTAAAGATGGTTCGCCTATTCGGTTGAAAGATGTGGCGTATGTGGTTGACGGGGTGAAAGAATCATCACGCTTGGCGCGAATCAATGGTCAGCCTGCGATTGGCTTGTCCGTACAAAAGCAAAATGGAGCCAATGCGGTAGACATCAGTGGGCAGGTGAAAAAAGAAATGGTTTCCTTCGAAAAAGAATATGCTTCCAAAAATCTGCATTTTACCATTGCCAGCGATACATCTGATTTTACGAACGAGGCCGTTAACAGTGTGATGAAAGACTTGCTGTTGGCAGTCATCTTGGTTTCTATCACCATGCTGTTGTTTTTGCACAGCTTCCGAAACCTGATTTTCGTATTCATCTCGATCCCGGCGTCGTTGATTTCAACATTCCTGATCTTTAATATCTTCGGATTTTCGCTCAACCTGTTGACTTTATTGGCCTTGTCAATTGTGGTTGGGGCCATTGTTGACGATGCTATTGTGGTGCTTGAAAATATATACCGGCACATGGAGATGGGGAAATCGCGTTGGAAAGCGACACTGGAGGCTACCAACGAATTGGGGATGACTGTATTTTCAATCACCATTGTGCTGATCGTGGTGTTCTTACCAATCGGTTTAACATCGGGAATCACTGGACAGATTTTGAGATCATTCTCGTTCGTTATTGTATTCTCACTCTTGCTGAGTTTGCTGGTATCGTTCACGCTCGTACCGCTGATGACTTCACGATTCGCGAAAATCAAGAAGTTCAACAACAAAAAACCATTCGATCGCTTCCTGATGGGATTTGAAAAAGCAGTCGTTTGGGGACGCGATACGATGTTGGAAGCGCTGGATTGGTCAATTCGTCATAAACTGATCATCCTTGGGGGAACTGTCGTGTTGTTTTTCAGTTCATTTTTATTAATCTCGAAAGGATTTATCCAGGCTGAATTTATTGACCAGGGTGATCGTGGTGAGTTCAATCTGAGCATGGAGCTGGATCATACTGCTTCGCTGGATTACACCAA
>DATFMO010000528.1:0-6286 GCA_035266925.1 Sunxiuqinia sp.
TGCACTGACTGTTTTAATTATTGCCTACACCCCCATCCGCGAGTTTATCCCCGGATACCCATCGGGTAAAATACGGGAAATGATTGTTCACAATGCCATTTTGGTGGACTCATTGCAGGACCAGCTCAAGATTCGGGACGACTATTTTGGCAAAATCAAGGCACTGATCAATGGCGATGTTCCCCAGGAACCGGCTTTTGTAGCTGACAGCGCTATTCCGTCGAACAACCTGACGTTTCATCATTATAATCACGACTCTATTTTCAAACAGAAAATCCTCGAAGAGCAGTTGGATCTTTCGATTCACAAAGAAACGCCTACCAGCACCAACATTGCCCATATCCATTTTTTTACGCCGCTAAAAGGAATGATCACCAATAAATTTGACAAAAACACGGATCATTTCGCTGTGGACATTGTTGGCCTGCCTAATTCCCGGATCTCTGCCGTGTTGGGCGGGACCGTTATTTTTGCCGGATGGACTGTAGAAACCGGCTATGTCATCTATCTTCAACATGCCAATGATTTGGTTTCTGTATACAAACACAATGCAGAGCTGCTTAAAAACGTTGGTGATCGGGTGAAAGCCGGTGAAGCCATCGCCATCATGGGTAACACCGGAGAACTGACAACCGGACCGCACCTGCATTTTGAACTTTGGCATAAAGGTGTAGCGCTTGACCCGGAAAAATACATCGACTTTTAGACCCATTTATGAAAAAACGAATCGCCATTCTTGGATCCACCGGATCAATCGGAACACAGACCCTGGAAGTCATTGAACAAAATCCCGATCATTTTGAGGTTGAAGTGTTAACGGCCAACAACAGCATTGATTTGTTGGTGGAGCAAGCTAAAAAATTTCAACCCAATATGGTTGTGGTAGCCAATCATTGTCGCTACAATGCACTTGCAGAAGCATTGAAAGATGAGCCCATCAAGATTTTTGCCGGCAAAGAAGCGCTAAGCCAAGTCGTTCAACTAGATACTGTAGATATTGTGCTAACCGCCATGGTGGGCTATTCCGGATTGATTCCAACCCTGAAAGCCATTGAGGCCGGCAAAGACATTGCACTGGCCAACAAAGAAACTTTGGTTGTTGCCGGCGAAATCATTACCCGGGAGGCGATCAAGCACAAAGCAAATATTTACCCGGTTGACTCCGAGCATTCAGCAATTTTTCAGTGTTTGGCCGGTGAACACATGAACGAAATTGAAAAAATCTATCTGACAGCTTCAGGTGGGCCTTTCCGCAATTTAAGCGAAGAAAAACTGCGCAACGTCACCAAAGACGATGCGCTGAAACACCCCAACTGGGATATGGGCGCCAAGATAACCATTGACTCAGCAACGATGATGAACAAAGGCTTTGAAGTGATCGAGGCTAAGTGGCTCTTCGATTTAAAACCCGAACAGATCGATGTGATTGTTCATCCCCAAAGTATCGTGCATTCCATTGTTCAGTTTCGCGACGGATCGATGAAAGCACAAATGGGATTGCCCGATATGAAATTGCCGATTCAGTATGCCTTGAATTTCCCGCAGCGACTACCTTCCAATTTCGAGCGGTTCAATTTTCTGAATTACCCAAAACTGACTTTTGAACAGCCAAATACAAAAAAATTTCGTAACCTTGCACTCGCTTTTAAAGCGCTTGAAATTGGTGGAAATATGCCCTGTATCCTTAATGCTGCCAACGAAGTAGTAGTTCAGGCCTTTTTAAAAGAAAAGATTCGCTTTATCGACATGCCCGACCTGATTGAAGAGAGCATGGAAAAAGTGACAACCATAAAAAATCCGGTTTTAGATGATTATATTCAAACCGATAAGGAAACACGATTGTTAACTTCATCGTTGATCAAACGAAATACTAAAATAAAGACGACAAAATAGCATGGAACAAATACTGATAAAAGCAGCCCAACTTATTTTAAGCTTATCCATCCTGGTGGTGCTCCATGAGTTTGGACATTTTGCTTTTGCCCGTTTATTTAAAACGAGGGTCGAAAAATTCTACTTGTTTTTCGACCCCTGGTTTTCCCTTTTCAAAATTAAAAAAGGAGAAACCGAATATGGTGTTGGCTGGTTGCCATTGGGAGGATACGTGAAGATCTCCGGGATGATCGACGAGTCGATGGACAAGGAGGCGATGAAACTCCCTCCAAAGCCTTATGAATTTCGGGCCAAAAAAGCCTACCAGCGACTGCTTATCATGTTGGGCGGTGTAATGATGAACTTCCTTTTCGCGTTCATTATTTATACTGGTGTATTGTATGCTTGGGGCGTTCAATACCTCCCAACTGAAAATGCAACTTACGGCATTTGGGTGCATGAACCAGGACAGGAAATTGGTCTGCAAAATGGCGACAAAATTTTGTCAGTGGACCACCACTATATTGACAACTTCCGCAAGATCATGCCAACGGTGATTTTGGATAAGGCAAAAACCATTCAGGTACTTCGCAATGGCGAAAAAGTGGATATCCCAATCACGGATAATGATCTGGCGAAATTGATTAAAAGCAAGGGGGTGATTGATCCGAGGATGCCTTTTGCAGTGAAGGTTGGGAAAATAATAAAAGACACGCCTGCAGCCCAGTCCAGCCTTGAAAAAGGAGACGTATTTGAAGGGGTCGATGGACAAAATTTTCAGTTCTATGATCAGCTGATCAGCTACTTGAAAAGCCACAAAGAACAACAAGTGACCCTGCAGGTAGAACGCGATGGCGAAGCCAAACATATTCCGGTGACAGTCAGCGACGACGGAACCATTGGCTTTTATCCGGAGTTCTTAGACAAAGCAACTGATTACCTTCATTTTGAAACCATTCGCTATAATTTTTGGGAATCGATTCCGGCAGGAGTTGAGCGTGGCGTAACCACCATTAGTGATTACTTGAAACAGTTCAAGTTGATCTTTTCTCCAAAAACGAAAGCGTATGAATCGTTGGGTGGTTTTATCTCCATCGGAAATATTTTCCCGGGTGCCTGGGATTGGTTCCAGTTTTGGAACATGACTGCTTTTCTATCGATTATATTGGCCGTAATGAACCTGTTACCGATCCCCGCGTTGGACGGTGGACACGTTACCTTTTTACTGTACGAAATTGTTACCGGCCGCAAGCCTGGAGACAAATTTTTGGAGTACGCACAAATTGGCGGCATGATTATTTTGCTGACATTGGTGCTTTATGCAAATGCGAATGACATTATCAAGCTCTTTCATTAAAGCGCGTTAATTTTTTTCTATTTTTGTAGAAACCATAAAACATACGACTATGTATTTTTCAATTATTTGCGGCATGCTGGGTGCACCCGAGATTATTCTGATCGTGTTAGCATTATTGCTCTTGTTTGGCGGTCGTAAAATTCCTGAGTTGATGAAGGGATTAGGAAAAGGAATGAAGGAATTCAAAAAGGCAACCAGCGAAGACGACGATGATCAGCCATCAGACAAAAAAGACGCGGAGAAAATAAAACATTAATTCGATATTTTGACATTTAAATCCCGCCTATCCAGTCGGGATTTTTTATTGATTACATTCCCGGATAGATTCAGTCTGGTAAGATTTTTGTAGCTTGTAGTAGCAAATTCAGATTCAAATCATTATGAAACGTATCGTTCGCTTAAGCATTTTGTTAGTTGCTGTTTCTCTAGCCCTGAGTTCATGTAAAACAGACACATCCAACATGCGTAAAAAAATCACCGGAAAAGCTGGTGAAATGGTGGTTGTTCTCCCAAAAAATTATTGGAATGGCTCTGTAGGAAAAGCTTTTCGTGAAGTGATGGCACAATCACAACTTGGGCTACCACAAGATGAACCCATTTTCGACTTGATTGATGTTCCGCCAGAGGCGTTCAAAGAAATTTTCAAAACGACCCGTAACATCGTCCGCATCAACATCTCATCGGAGATTGACACGTCCAGAGTTGTTTATAAAAAAGATGTTTGGGCATGGCCTCAGGCAGTCGTGATTATTTCAGCAAAATCACCCGAAGACTTTCAGCAATTATTCAAGATGAACTCGGATCGAATAGTTGCCTACATGCTGAAAGCGGAGCGAAACCGCTTACAAAGAAACTATCGTAAATATTACGCCAAAGCTGTTAAAGCCAAGATATTGAAGAAATTCAATATTAACATTGACGTTCCACCCGGCTTCGTCGTCACAAATGACAGCACGAAAAATTTTGCGTGGATCCGGTACGAAACACCAGATATTAGCCAGGGAATTTTAGTGTACACTTATCCCTACAAATCGGACAGTACATTCACCCAAAATTACCTGTTGGACCTACAGGACTCGATTTTAAAAGCGGATGTGCCCGGTCCAAGAGATGGAAGCTACATGATGACCGAACGAAAACTGCCGCCGGTTTTCAATGTGTTTAAATACAAAAACAACTACGCTGCTGGTCTTCGTGGACTTTGGCGTGTGAACGGAGATTTTATGGGGGGACCATATATTAATTTATCGGTATTGGATGCTTCCAAAAACCGGATTGTCACCCTATACGGATTTGTCTACGCACCAAAATCTGACAAACGAAATTATATTCGCCAGGTTGAAGCCATGATGTACACCATGACCTTCCCCGATCAAAAAGCCAACGATAAGGTGAATACCCAAATCAATATGGGAAACTAAAAAACTAATAACAGTAGAAACGGCCCGGGCATCTATCCGGGCTTTTTTATGCTCTTTAACCGAATGCATGAAATCGAATTTATTTTATTTTTGAGGCATGACAAACCATGCATCATACCTGCCGGCTGAGTGGGCTGTCCAAAGTGGCATTCAGCTCACCTGGCCAGACGACACAACGGACTGGGAGCCTATTTTAAATGACGTGATCCCCGTCTTTGAGCAAATGGCGCGGGAAATCCTGCAGCGGGAAAAGCTTTTAATTGTGTGTCGTGACCAAAAGCAGCTACCGGAATTTCTCCAGCAGAAAAACGAACGACTCATCATCCGGGAAATGCCCGTTAATGATACCTGGGCGCGTGATCATGGCGCCATCACAATCATCGAGAATGGGAAGCCGACGTTGCTGAATTTTCGCTTCAACGGCTGGGGAATGAAGTTCCCTGCGAATCTGGACAACCAAATTACTCCCACCCTGCTGCGAAACAATACATTCAAAAATGACATTCGACTTCTCGACTTGTCCTATTTTACCTTGGAAGGAGGAGCCATTGAAAGCAATGGGAACGGCTGTCTGCTGACGACAAGCAAGTGCCTGCTATCAAAAAACCGGAACGAACATTTGAGCCAGCAGAAAATTGAACTTCTGCTAAAAAAAACCTTGAATGTTGAAAAGATTTTGTGGCTGAATCATGGTTTCCTGGAAGGAGACGATACCGACAGCCATATAGACACGCTGGCCCGTTTCTGCAACGAAAACACCATTGCATACGTAAAGTGTGTGGATCCGAAAGATGTACACTTTGAAGCTTTACAAAAGATGGAGGCCGAATTACAACAACTGACCGATCAAAGCGGCAATACTTTCAACTTGGTTCCATTACCATTCCCCAGTGCAATTTATGATGAAAATGCTCACCAGCTGCCAGCCACCTACGCCAATTTCCTGATCTTGAACAAGACAGTCCTGTTGCCCGTTTATGAGGTAAAACAAGATCAGAAAGCAATTGATGTACTTCAAGAACTGTTCCCCGATCGGGAAATCATTCCTGTCAACAGCAGGACGTTGATCAAACAACACGGTTCAGTTCATTGTATTAGCATGCAATTCCCCAAAGGGGTTTTATAAACTTGAAAACAAATGGCAAACAATCAAATAAAAGTTGGCTTGGTCCAACAAAGCAATACCGGAGATTTAGAAAACAACCGTAAAAAATTGGAACAAAATATCGCCGATTGTACACTTCAGGGTGCGGAACTTGTCGTGCTACAGGAATTGCACAACAACCTCTACTTTTGTCAAACAGAAGATGTCAGCTTATTCGATTTAGCTGAACCTATTCCTGGCCCTTCTACCGAGTTTTATGGAGAATTAGCCGAACAATATGGTATTGTGCTGGTCACTTCCCTCTTTGAAAAAAGAGCCAGTGGCATCTACCACAATACAGCTGTTGTTTTTGAAAAAGACGGCAGCATGGCCGGGAAATACCGAAAAATGCACATTCCTGACGATCCGGGCTTTTACGAAAAGTTCTATTTCACACCTGGCGATCTGGGTTTTAACCCCATTCAAACATCAGTGGGAAAATTAGGCGTGTTGGTTTGCTGGGATCAATGGTACCCCGAGGCGGCTCGTTTG
>DATFMO010000529.1:0-3772 GCA_035266925.1 Sunxiuqinia sp.
CCCGACTTTCAAGGGAAAAAAGAACTAATTTTGCAGGTAGCTGATGCCAAGCCGGATGTGATTTCACACAACCTGGAAACGGTGGAACGGCTCACTCCCGAAATTCGCAGCGCAGCCAAATATCGACGGAGCTTGGAGGTAATTGCAACCATTGCACAAAACGGATCGGTCGCAAAATCAGGCATCATGCTTGGCTTGGGTGAAACTGAAAATGAAGTGCTACAAACTATGGACAACCTGTTAGACGCCGGCTGTAAAGTGATGACCATTGGCCAATACCTGGCGCCAACTCAGTCACACATTCCAGTGAAGGAATACATTCATCCTGATCAATTTGCGCGCTACCGAACAATTGGGCTCGAAAAGGGTTTTTCTTTTGTTGAAAGTAGTCCACTCGTGCGATCAAGCTACCGGGCGGAACAACACTCAATGGCATAAGAGATTGTGGGATTGCGAGAGGGTGAGACAATGAGAATTTGAGAAAACAAGCAACAGAAGATACCCCGCTCATATCCTGAAATAACTTGGAACTTGTAACTCGAAACTAAAAAGATGGCAGAATTTAATTACGAAGACGTTGGTCTGAAAGACTATAAAGAATGCTGGGATTACCAGGAAGAAATTCTGGAACAAGTGCAAGCTGATAAAAAAGCCAATGGCGGCTCAACCGAACTCAACCGCTTTTTATTGGTTGAACACCCACATGTATACACACTTGGGAAAAGCGGCGACGAGCACAATTTACTGGTGCACGATGATTTCCTGAAAAAAATAGAGGCCACCTATTATAAAATCAACCGTGGTGGCGACATCACTTATCATGGGCCTGGCCAGCTGGTTGGTTATCCAATCATCGACCTCGAAAATTACAAAATAGGGGTCCGCGAGTACATTGAAAAAATGGAAGACGCTATCATCGCCACGGTTGCACATTATGGCATTAAAAGTAGCCGAAAGGAAGGGGCAACCGGCGTTTGGCTGGAAGCTGACATTCCGGCCAAATCACGGAAAATCTGTGCCATTGGCGTCCGGGTTAGTCGTTATGTCACCATGCATGGTTTCGCCCTAAACGTGAATACTGACATGCGTTATTTCAACTACATCAATCCTTGTGGATTCCTCACTTACGGAGTTACTTCGCTCGAACGCGAGCTGGGCAAAAAAATAGACATGCAGGAAGTGAAAGAAGTGGTTAAAACCAAGTTCAACGAGATTTATTAACCACTCGAAATCAGCATTCACCATACGCCCAAAAAACGTTCATTCAAGGTAGATAATCTGCATCGGATACTTCTGCATGAATTTCATTCTTCAAACCGGGATAACTTCAACTTGAACATTCTGCTTTCATGATTCGTTGGAAAGGTTGAACTTCACCTTGTAAATTGACATACCCCAACCTGTTAAATAGAATTATTTTATATCACCTAAAAACGAATTGTGATGAAAACAAAACAAATATTATTGGATTCAAGGCCCAAAGGCACACCCACGTTAGAAACCTTTAAAACAGAAACGACTGAACTACCGGAGCTCAAAGCTGGTGAGGTTTTGCTCCAAGGATTGTATTACTCGGTTGACCCGTACATGCGGGGTAGAATGAATGATGCAAAATCATACGCAGCGCCATTTAAGGTTGGAGAACCAATCGTTGGGCGGACAGTTGCCCAGGTTGTCAAAAGTCAATCGCCAAATTTGAAAACTGGCGACGAAGTTGTTGGAATGTTCCCTTGGCAGGAAGCTTTTGTAGCCTCAAAAGATGAGGTTTCCAAAATTGATACATCCATTGCCCCGGCCAGCTATTACCTCAGCATTTTGGGCATGACAGGCCTGACAGCACACCTCGGATTAACAATCATTGGGAAACCCAAGGCTGGAGAAACGGTTGTTGTTTCAGGAGCTGCCGGCGCTGTTGGGATGGTCGTTGGGCAAATCGCAAAAATAAAAGGATGTCGTGCTGTAGGTATCGCCGGAAGCGATGAAAAAGTCAGATTGTTAAAAGAAGATTTTGGATTCGACGAAGCTATCAATTACAAAACGACTTCGAACATGCAAAAAGCCATTGCCGAATCGTGCCCGGATGGTGTGGATGTTTATTTCGATAATGTTGGCGGTGAAATTTCCGATGCCGTTATCAGCAATATTAACTTTCATGCCCGCATTCCTATTTGTGGACAAATTTCGCTCTACAACAGTACCGAGCAACCAATGGGGCCGCGATTACAGCCTCTATTGCTTACACGAAGTGCATTGATGCAAGGATTTATTATCCGCAATTTTTCCGAACAGTTCCAGGAAGCCCAAAAACAATTGGCCCAATGGGTGAAAGAAGGGAAGTTAAAATTCACTGAGACGACCGTTCAAGGTTTTGACCAACTGCCAAACGCCTTTCTTGGCCTATTTACCGGGGACAATGTTGGAAAAATGGTTGTGAAAGCGAAGTAAAACAAATCACACGTCGTTAATCGCATCCTGTAAAAGTCGTTTTAATCGTGTATTACCAACTAAAACGCCACCCCAAAAAGTAATTAGAAAAATCGGCGTGGCTATGTGATAGACATCTATCCATACAAAACCCTGAAGCCAGGAAAATAAAACACCAATGATTAGCGCAAGAATCAAACAGATAACGAGATGCTTGGTGTAGTCAACCCGGCAAATAATCTTGCCGGGGTTTTGCTCATCAAGGTAAATCTGACCTTTTGTGAATGCTTTGAACAATTCAACCAGCAGTTGAATTTGACCTCCAACTGTTGATTTCCGTTCAAAAAGTAATTTTTGGCCTGATTGTTCAGTAATAAAATGATGCTGATGGAGTTTCGTCCGGACACTGCCAAACAAGAGCGGCTCAGTCTGGGTCTTCAAAAGATTTGTATGAAAAGAGAACTGCATGTTTTACTGAATCAAGTTTCTAAATTAAAATTTTCAATTAACTTTTTAGTTCTTCCAATAATTCCAACGCATGGTCACGTAATGGTTTATGCTTCTTATACCACCAGAAGATTCCAACCAGGATAGCAACAATGATCATGGGAATGAAAATATATTGAATCTGCAGGATTCTCATAATAGGCGAAAGTCCCTTCATTTCGTCATAACTCAACAAAACCATGCCAACGTCCGTAATCAAAACAGCCAACAACGCCCATTTTATCTCCGGCTTCCATATCTTATATCGTTCTGCCGCGTGTTCCAGCATTTGCACGGATGGTAAGGAATAGTCAACAGACTTTTGTTCTTTGATCCTTTTCCGAAATATGATTACAAAAATTATAAAAGCAATAACGGCGCATCCGCCTCCGAACCTTTCGATCAATGTCAACTCCTTATCAGGAGCAAAAACAAAGAACATCGTATAAACCGGAATTAAAATCCAGTATAATATTTGAATTCCTTTGTACAATCGTAAAAGGAATTGGTCTTCTTTTTTCAGTTTATTTAGTAAATCGTTCATCTTGCAAAATTTTCAGTCTGTAACTAAACTATTCCATGGCTTTTTTCGCCAATGAATCCCGCAACGATTCCTTGATGCGGTGAATCTTCACCCGAACGTTTGGTTCGGTTAGCCCAATGATATTGGCAATTTCTTTACTCGAAAGATTTTCCAACATCAGGGTAATCAATGCTTTGTCAATAATTGACAGTTGATTGATCTCTGTCTGCAAGGACTCAAATTGCTTCTCGAGTAGTTCCTTTTTGCCGGTTTCGTCGTCATCAATCAAATTTCCAAGATGTTGCGTATCCAGGTCAACTTTGAACCTGAGCTGTTTGG
>DATFMO010000530.1:0-3871 GCA_035266925.1 Sunxiuqinia sp.
TGATGGTACAAAAGTGTGGCTCAATGCAGGTTCTACCATTTCATATAATCCTATGCTCTCCGGTAAAAACAGACTCGTCAGTTTAAAAGGAGAAGCTTATTTCGAGGTCACCAAAAATCCTCAAAGACCTTTTATCGTGGACACGAAAAAACTCCAGGTGAAAGTTTTAGGAACCCATTTCAATGTAAAAGCCTATCCAGAAGATAAAACCACAGAAACGACACTGGAAGAAGGCAGTGTTGAATTGAAATTGAAAGAATACCCCAATCAAGCCCCCGTAAAATTAAAGCCGGGAGAACACGCTGTATTCGAGAGCCATAAAAAAGATATCAAAATTGAAAAAACGGATACGTACCTGCTCACCGCCTGGCGCGATCGAAAATTTGTGTTCAAGGATGCCACGTTGAAACAAATCATTGAGCAACTTGAAAAATTCTATAATGTCCGTATTCATTTAAAAGATGCGTCCATGGAACAAATCCGGTTCCGCGGGATGTTTAGCTACGACCAGAATATTTTTGATGCCCTTGAAGCAATTGAACAAACGACCAAATTAAAATATAAAATGAATGGCCGTGACATTTGGCTCCAATAAACGTATAACAACCTACTAACAACATGATTATTAATAATTAAACCAAAATACTTATGGGAATGAAAGAAAAGAAAACCTGAAATCAAAACCTATTTCCTACTGGAAATCACTCTTCGTAACTTAAAAAAACAGCAGGAATAGCTGGCACTATCCCTACTGTAAAAAACGTAAATCATTTTTTAAACGATTAACAACCAAATTTATGAAAAAATTTCTGTACACGAGCGGAGGGGGAATGCCTGCGCTCAAAAAACTAGGACTAATTATGAAACTAAACTTTTTCATAATGTTATTTGCAGTCATGCAGGTATCGGCGAGCGTCTCCGCTCAAAAAACTCGTTTAGACATAAAAATGAATGACGCAACTGTTGCCCAGGTACTTGATGCCATTGAGCAGCAGTCTGACATTTATTTTTTCTACAACAAGAATCAAATCAATGAAAAACAAAAAATCAATGTTGATTTTGAAGGCAAAACAATCGATGATATTCTGAAAGATCTCAGTAAGGATCTGGCTATTACTTACGAAAAAGTGGGTAAAAATGTCATTATCAGGCCTGTTAATGCCAGGCAAACAAATTTTTCGCAGCAAACAAAATCTGTCAGTGGAGTCGTAACCGATAATTCAGGAGAGCCACTGCCGGGAGTTACAGTTGTTGTCAAAGGTACAACTACAGGAACGATTACGGACCTTGATGGAAATTATCAATTGGACAATTTACCTGATAACGCCGTTCTTGTCTTCTCCTTTGTGGGAATGACATCCCAGGAAATTCCGGTTAACCGATCGGTAATCAATGTCCAACTGGAAGCAGCAACAATTGGATTGAACGAAGTCGTTGCCATTGGTTACGGTACCATGAAAAAAGCGGATGTAACCAGTTCTGTAGCAACTGTAAAAGCCGACGACTTCTTAAAAGGAAATGTGAAAGATGCAGGGCAGTTAATCCAGGGAAAAGTTGCCGGTTTAACTGTGGTTAGTCCAAGTGGCGATCCAACAGCATCGACTCAAATCCTGTTGAGAGGTAACACCACATTGCTTGGGTCCAGCATGAGCCCACTCATTTTGATCGACGGTGTACCGGGAAGCATGACTGATGTTGCGCCTCAGGATATTGAATCGATCGATGTTTTAAAAGATGGTTCAGCCGCAGCGATCTATGGAACACGCGGTACCAATGGTGTCATTTTGATAACAACCAAGCAAGCCAGCGGAACTTTTAAAAGTTCAGTAGAATACACAGCCTATGCCAGTATACAATCATTTGCCAGAAAATTGGACCTTTCTACTGCTGCAGATTTCCGTCAACAGATAGCCGATGGCTACCGGGATGCCAATACCGACTTGGGGCATACAACTGATTGGTTAAAAGAAATCTCCCATCATCCTGCAAGCCAGGTGCACAACCTCTCTTTCAGAGGCGGAAATGCAAAAACGAACTACCTGGTGAATGTAAACTACAACGACTCAAAAGGGGTTTTCCTAAAATCATACAACGAAGCCTTTTTCGTTAGAGCCGATGTCAACCACAGCATGTTTGATGACAAACTAAAATTCAACCTGAACATGTTGAATTCCTCCAAAGACCTGAATGGTTTCAATGGATACATTTACAGACAGGCGGTCCTCCAAAACCCTACTGCCCCGGTAAAAGATGAAAACGGTAATTGGTTCCAGGAGCTGACTAAGTTTGAATACGAAAACCCGGTTTCCGACCTCATGGAAAGCAGTGGCAAAACAAGTCAACATCTTTCGCGATTCAACAGTCGAATTACACTGGCTCCTATCGAAGGTCTGAAGATTTCAAGCTTGCTTTCTTATTCAAAATGGAACCAAACAAATGGCTATTCAGAAACCAAACAACACGTCTCCACATTACGTGATGGCCGCAATGGATATGCCAATATCGGTGCTGCGGAATCGATTGATCGTCTGGCAGAAATAACTGCTGAATATTCAAAATCAATTGGAGATCATCGCTTTAAAGCTTTAGCTGGCTACAGTTACCAGGAAAATATTTACACCAATATGTACATGGAAAACTGGAATTTCCCAACCGATGTTTTTGGATACTATAACATTGGACTGGGAGAGGCTACTAAAAACGGAGATGTTCCTGATCCTCAAAGGAGTTATCACTCTGAAACAAACCTGGTCGGTTTCTTCGGAAGACTAAATTACAATTACAAAGATAAATACCTCCTACTGGCTAGTTTGCGTAGTGAAGAAGCCAGTCAACTCTGGGGAACAAGTGATCCGTGGGGTACCTTTCCTGCTGTTTCATTGGGATGGAGATTGACCAACGAATCATTCATGCAGAACCAACGTTTGTTCAATGACATTAAACTTAGGGCAGGCTATGGTGTTACCGGAACACGGCCATCCGATCTTTTTAAAGGAGTTGGTCTGATCGGATATGACCAGTATGTACTTTCCAACGGAACGTGGCTGAAAACATTGATTCCAACACAAAATGCGAACCCCAACCTTCGTTGGGAAGAAAAGAAAGAAACCAACCTGGGAATTGATTTTGGAATGCTTGATCAGCGTATCTCCGGAAGTGTTGACTACTACATTCGTAACATCGATGGCTTGCTATTCGACTATGCTGTGCCCAGTCCTCCAAACCTCTATCCCACAACCCGTGCCAATGTTGGCAAAATGAGCAACAAAGGGCTGGAAGTCCTTGTTAATTTTGTTCCCGCAAAAACAGACGATTTTGATTGGACATCATCCGTTACTTTTTCAACGAATACCAACAAACTGGTCAGCTTGTCAAATGACATTTACCAGGCATCCAGTGATTACTTCACTACAGGCTACACTGGCCCTCCTGTCCAAACATTCACGCACATTGTAAAAGTGGGTGAACCTATTGGTAATTTCTATGGGTTTAAAGTGATTGGCGTGGGTGATGATCCTAACGATGAAGCCAATTACGGACAATGGATTTATGAAGGTGCCGATGGGCAGCCGGTAAATTATTCAGACTTTACGCACTCATTTGGCGACAAAAAAGTGATTGGTAATGGATTACCAAAATACTACGTTGGCTGGACAAACAACCTCAGGTACAAAAATTGGGATTTGAGTATTACACAGCGTGGCGCCTTTAAATTTCAGGTTGCCAACTTCCAGCGGATGATGTATGAAAACCCAACCTTCGTACAATACAACTTACTTAAATCGGCCTTCGATCCTGTCTTTGGTAAAGTACTATTAAAATCACCACAGGAATTCAACAGCTATTACATTGAAAATGGTGACTACTGGAA
>DATFMO010000531.1:0-6131 GCA_035266925.1 Sunxiuqinia sp.
GCGAGTGCCGGTAATTTGTGGGTAGAGTGGATGGCTTTTATCAAAACGCGTTTCACCAGTGGACGGAAAGTGATGAACAGCAACAAAATCAGCGCACCAATCGCGATTGGTATAACAGTCAATCGCAAAATCCATGGGTGAGAGCTATCCTGCATCCATCCCTGAATTTCATCCACCACCATTTTGGCGTTCAACACCACAATGACGGAGGCAATCAACCATGAAAATATTTTTGTACCCATACCAATGGCAAATTTTCCCATCCGTTCCTTGTCGCTCACAAAGTGAATGAGCGGAATAACAGCAAATCCCAGTTGCAAACTCAACACTACCTGGCTCAAAATCAACAGTCCCCCGGTTGAATTTTCCCCGAACACCACAATGGTAATTACCGCTGGAATAATGGCCAGCAAGCGGGTGATGAGACGCCTGATCCACGGCTGAATACGCAGGTTCAGGTAGCCTTCCATCACAATTTGTCCGGCCAGCGTTCCCGTGAGGGTCGAGCTTTGTCCGGCTGCTAACAATGCTACTGCAAATAGTAGCGGGGCCCAGTGTGTACCCAGCAGTGGTTGCAAAAACTGGTGTGCATCTTTAATTTCTGCTACATTATACATGCCTGTTCTGTAGAAAGTTGCAGCAGCCAGAACGAGGATGGCGGCATTCACAAAAAAGGCGAGGTTGAGGGCAATCACCGAATCAATCAGGTTGAACTTAATAGCTTCTTTGATGGAGGCATGGCCCCGGTCAAACTTTCGGCTTTGTACCAACGATGAGTGTAAGTACAGGTTGTGCGGCATCACGGTGGCTCCGATAATTCCGATAGCGATGTATAGCGCTGTGCTGTTGGGTATTGATGGAATAAATCCCATCGCCAAATCAGCCATGTCGGGCTTGGCAAAAATCATTTCAACTAGGAAAGCTACCCCGATGATACCCACCAAGGCCAGTATAAAAGCTTCCATCCGCCGCATCCCATGGTTGATCAGAAACAGCAAAAGGAAGGTGTCGAGCAGGGTGAGTAGTACTCCCCAAAGCAGTGGAATGTGAAACAGCAGCTGGAGGCCGATCGCCATTCCCAGCACCTCAGCCAGATCGCAGGCTGCTATGGCAATCTCTGCTAAAATATATAAGATGAAATTCACGAAAGGCGAATAGGTTTCTTTTGATGCCTGGGCCAGGTCGCGCCCACGCACAATGCCCAGCCGGGCGCTGAGGCTTTGCAACAGCACCGCCATGATGTTTGACATCAGCAGCACCCAGATTAGCTTGTAGCCAAACTGGCTCCCCCCGGCAATATCAGTTGCCCAGTTTCCCGGGTCCATGTATCCCACACTCACCAGGTAGGCCGGTCCCACAAAAGCCAGTAGTTTTTTGAAAAATCCTTTGGACGCGCCGGTATCAATGCTCTCATGTACCTCTCCCAATGATTTGCCGCTTGTTTTTCTGTCCATATTGATTAGCGTTTTATAAATTCTGAATTGAATGCTTATTATTTCCCGAATGACGCTCGGAGCGTTTTTAGTTTCTGTTTTTGGTGACCAGAATGTTTTGTGTGGCTTGGTAACTAAGGTTGATCACCTGTTCCTGGTTGATCCTAACCTCTGCAGAATGGTCAAACTCGTGCCACTCCATTATTTCAATCTCCACTCCCGGACGAATACCCACCTTGTCAAGGAAGGTGAGGAAGGCCGACGAAGTATCATTCACTCCAGACACTGTTCCTTTCGAGCTGTTAATCATGGTGCTGAGCTTGACGGAGTGATTGATGGGGAAATAGCCCTTCCGATCGGGAATGAGGTCACCGTGTGGGTCACTTTTAGGAAAGCCGAGGAATTTGTCGAGGCGCTCCACCAGGTCATTTGAACTCACGTGTTCTAACTCTTCGGCAATGTCGTGCACCTCGTCCCAACTAAATTCAAGGTGCTCATATAGAAAAACTTCCCACAGGCGGTGTTTACGTAGAACCATGATTGCCCGCCGCTTGCCTTCCGGAGTCAGCGTTACTCCCTGATATTTTCGGTAGTTTACCATTTCTTTCTCTGCCAGCTTTTGCAACATGTTGGTCACTGACGATGCTTTGGTGTCCATTTGCTCGGCGATGGCATTGGTCGTCATCCCCGTTGGGCTCGACAACGAATGTTTGTAGATTGCTTTCAGGTAGTTTTCTTCCGTTTGCGTGTTCAATAGTTCTGCCATGACTCTGAAAATTTAGACAAACCTAAAAATATTGTTTGAAATATCGAAACATGGCAGGCGAAAAATTGGTTGTTCGAAGTTTTTATTTAGCAAGAAATAACATTGGAGAGTGTCCCCGGGAAAGTCAATACTAAATCATTAACGTCATCCCGAATTCATTTCCGGATCTCCATCAAACATGGAAAGGCTGGTTTTATTGAGGGTTTCACTTCAAGTGAAGCCCTCAATGGCCGAATTCCCGGATTGAAACCGGCACACCCATGAAAAAAGCCACTCCCTTTCGGAAATGGCTTCTTCAATATTTAGTTATTATACAAGGTGTAGCTATTGACCGCCTTTGGGTTGCAAATTAACCAGTGCCACGGTGTATTGATTCGGATGTTCAGAATACTTAACCATGTAGTCGGTCGCATACCAGCCTGGCATTTCATAGGCT
Source organism: Sunxiuqinia sp. (assembly GCA_035266925.1). GTDB lineage: Bacteria > Bacteroidota > Bacteroidia > Bacteroidales > Prolixibacteraceae > Sunxiuqinia. Next base: position 2,636 of record DATFMO010000531.1, read on the forward strand.
TGTGGCTGCCTAATGGGGGTAGTAACGTCCGGATGGCTTTTCAGGAAGGCAATTGTAATCATGGGCTCCCAGAAAATAAAATGACCTTGGTAGCTCCCCCAAATCATGGTTTGGGTGAATGGTGAACCGTTAAATTCCGGTGAAAGCAAATCAACCCAGTGAGCACCCATTCCAGGAACTAAGCCGGGTAGTTCCATGTAATGATCTGGAATATACATGGGATCGGGAGGAGTATTAAAAACGGTTGTAGATGTGTCAAGTGGAATTTGCATCCGATCTTCGCTGGAAATGATGTAGAAGTGAAAATCGAAGTGGGGGACATCATAAACATGCGCAGGTTCATGTCCTTGCGGGTTCCAATCGACATAAGCATGGGTGTAAAAGTGTTGGCCTTTCATTTTTGGCAGTTCAAGCACATAGGATGCCGGGTCTGCCGGTAAGTTCATCAATGCTTTTTCAGAGAGGTTGACACCAACGGCCATCGGATGACCCATTTTGTCAACCTGAACCCATGCACGCATGACTCCATTTCCAAGGGGTTGTGTAGGGCTGTAAAAAGTGTTCATATCAGCTTTTTTAAGCTGAAGATCGGAGGCATTTCCAAGGCTTGACGAATCAAGCACATCGTTTTTCTGACAACTGGACAAGCCAATCAAAGCCACCGTTGTCAGTAAAAACATTGTAATTCGTAAAATCTTTTTCATATAAAAAATATTAATTAGGAACGAGAAGATACGACTTATATGACTGGAAGTCAATTTATTATGTCGAATAAAAGATAAATAGGTCTTAAATAATTAAGATGAAATTTTCAAGTTGATTTGGTCGGCTCTTTGCAACGTTAACTATGGCTTGTGATTTTTCCGTTGTTTGCAATAATTATTGGCTTTCTGGCCATTAATGTAATTAAGTGCATTATTAATAACCTGTAATTATCAATTGAAAGACCGAAGAATATTTTGCAGACAACATTTTGATGTGATCAGAATAAATAATTCTCCAAAGCGGTCTGGTTTCTTAAATTTGTACACTTTTGTTAGTCGAAATTAAATGATAAGCCATGAAGTATTGGAAGTTTGTTTTTAACTATAAATTGATTGCATTCACGATAGTATTAATTGCCGGAAGTTCATCATGTAAAAAGAATAACGATTTTCCTGCTTATGTTGGAGACTGGGTAACTCAAAAGCCAATTCCAGTGGCAACAGGATTCGTCAGTGTAAACTATTATTTAAAATTTTCAAGTAACACTTTTACAGAATCTTTTATTGACGTTCCCAGAACCCCGTCGTACAATACGACGAGAAAGTCGATATCGATAGAAGGGGCGCTTTCGGTTTCTGATAGTATCATGACCCTTACTGCGAACAAGATCATTTTTTCCAACTATGACACCGCTACATCAACTTATTCTAAACCCTATAAAACCTTTACGAGGGATAAAGATGATATTGACGAAATGTTATCTGGCTTTGTATTAGTAACAGCAGGACATGAGGCTAAATATTCGATAGCGCAAGATAAATTGAGTATTGTAGTGGATTATAACAGAAATGGGGTTTTTTCGGATGACTATGCTTCTTTTACATATACAAGCCAATGATTTGCAAATTTTCTTACTTCTGAAAACAGGACAAATAAAATCCACTCCCGTTCGGAAATGGCTTTCGAGTTTTATTTTTAGTCAAATTGCTTATTGGATTAATTGATCATTAAATCTCTACCTGCAATGATTTTTACGATTTACGCACGATGAGGTAAGCGATTGCAGTGACAATGCTAAAAAATAAGGCAGCAAGTGTCCAAATAATTTTTCCGCCGGCACTGATGTTTTTGTCAACTACCCAAACCTGGTAAATGACCCAAATTGCACTGATCAATGCGAGGATTCCAACAATAGTTCCCATGATTTTCATGTATTTGAAAGTGAATAATGAATAAATATAGCACAAAATGATGTTTGAAAAGCTTGTTCGTTTTTCATTGGTGTCCGGTAAAATAATATTTCGTCCCGACGGGACTTCCTAAAGATTTATCGCCGTGCTTTCTACCAATATTTTATCCCTAACGGGATAGTTCCGTCAGGAACTGAATATGGATAGAATTTTTGAAGAAGTTAGATGAATTTTGAGACATTTGATTATTGTTCAAAAGCTATACAATAAGAACAAGACAGCTATTACCAAGCGCGTCATCCCGAATTCATTTCGGGATCTCCATAAAATATGGAAAGGCTGGTTTTTATTGAGGACTTCACTTGAAGTGAAACCCTCAATAGCAATCACAGCGCACCCATGAAAAAAGCCACTCCCTTTCGGAAATGGCTTTCGGTATTGTTTATGGGTGCGGCGAATTCCAATTCGCCGTTAAAAAAGTGGTTTGGAAACCACGTCACCCATTATTCTTCGTGTACTGAAATCAAAATCTCCAGGATTTTCTTTCCGGCTGCAGCAACGCTGGTTCCCGGGCCAAAAATGGCAACTACACCTGCATCGTACAGGTATTGGTAATCCTGTGCAGGGATCACACCACCGGCAATCACCATGATGTCTTCACGGCCCAGCTTCTTCAGCTCTGCAATCACTGAAGGGACCAATGTTTTGTGTCCAGCAGCCAACGACGAAACGCCCAGCACATGCACGTCGTTTTCAACAGCTTGCTTGGCGGATTCTTCCGGTGTTTGGAACAGTGGTCCCATGTCCACGTCGAAGCCAAGGTCGGCATAGCCGGTGGCCACTACTTTGGCACCACGGTCGTGGCCATCCTGACCCATTTTGGCAATCATGATACGTGGTTGACGACCTTCCAGCTCGGCAAATTTCTTTGCCAGCTCCTGGGCTTCCAGGAAGGTTTTATCTTGTTTACTTTCTGATGAATACACGCCTGATATTGTTCTGATTACTGCTTTGTAACGACCCACGACTTGTTCGCAGGCATCTGAAATTTCACCCAGTGACGCACGCTTTTGTGCTGCTTTGATTGACAGGTCGAGTAAGTTGCCTTCACCTGTTTCAGCACACTTTGTGATGGCTGCCAACGCTTGTTGTACATCTTCCTCATTGCGCTCAGCACGCAATTTTTCTAAACGCTTAATTTGAGATTTGCGAACCTCGGTGTTATCGATCTCTAAGATATCGATTGGATCCTCTTTTTCCAAACGGTATTTATTAACTCCAACAATGGTTTGAGCGCCGCTGTCAATCCGGCCTTGTGCACGGGCCGCAGCCTCTTCGATTCGCATTTTAGGAACACCGGTTTCAACGGCTTTGGACATACCACCCAGTTTTTCCACTTCCTCGATCAACGCCCAGGCTTTGGTGTACAAATCTTTCGTCAATGACTCTACGTAGTACGAACCGGCCCAAGGGTCTGCACCACGGCAAATCTCGGTTTCCTGCTGGATGTACAACTGCGTGTTACGGGCAATACGTGCAGAGAAGTCGGTTGGCAAGGCAAACGCTTCATCCAGTGCGTTGGTGTGCAACGACTGGGTGTG
>DATFMO010000532.1:0-4076 GCA_035266925.1 Sunxiuqinia sp.
AGGTGTTGGGGTGCACATGATGACTTTTAAGCCTTTTTCGCCAGCAATTTTAACAGCTTTGTCCAGCCAGTCAAAATTGAACTTGCCTTCTTCAGGTTCTTCAAACGCCCAGGCAAACTCGCCAAAATGGGTGAACTCAAAACCCATATCGGCCATCTTACCCAAATCGCGTTTCCACTGGTCCTGCGGCCAGTGCTCGGGGTAATAATAGGCGCCAACAGTAATTAATTGGCTGTCGGGGAAATAATCTTGTTTGGTTTTTTGTGCTGACGCAGCAATAGAAAGCAACAAGGCTAGAATTAGCACATTCAGGTATTTCATAGTTAGTAGAATTAGTTCGTTAAATTGAATTGAAGATTGTTCGTAAAGATAATAAAGAATAGGATGGAAGCGGAAAGTTGGAAGCTCGAATTTTAATCCTGTTGCGTTTGAGTTCGGTCTTTGGAATTATCGCTACAGGTATCTTGCGGTATACTTTTTAAACCAAGGAAATTGCTGGTAGAGTGAAGCAGGACGCTGGGAAATAAATATTTTGGAATTTGGGATATGGACTTTGGAATTTTCCCTAAAGATATCGGGCTGTATCTTTCTTATAGTTGAGGTATTCGTTTTGAAATGTTTTAGCCAGGAATTTTTCTTCATTTAAAATGATGTAGTGATGAGCCACCAGGTTAAAAATCATAAGTGGAACAAGAACCAGGCTGGGAATGAGTAGAATACACGCCACGTGAAAAAAGTAAAAGCTTGTGTACATGGGGTTTCGCGTGATGTTGTAGACGCCGTTGGTTTGCAAAGCGTGTTCGCCTGTGGGCAGGCCAACGCGTGTGAAAATGCTCATGCCGTAATAGGCAGGAACAACCAGTAAGTTTGCTCCAAGCAGAAAGATGAGCGCCATCAATTTTTGCACTTCGGGGATTTCATGTTGAATGAGTCCAGGAAAATGCAGGAAGAATTGTGGTTTGATCGTGGCAATAAAAAGCAGTCCGACAATCACCACAATGATAAATTTAGCCAGGTAAAAAATCCAACTGGTGATTGTTGGTGTTCCCATAGCACCATTCCCCACTCGCATGAGCTGATAGCCCAATAAAAGCGTGGCAACAATTGGTAAACCACATAAAAAGATCAATCCAATTTGTAGCAGTGACATTAGATTTCGCCTTTAAATTGATAGCCGATGTCGGTTATTACTTTTTCAATCGCTGTCAGGTCAATGTTGTCGCCTTTTACCTTTACCTCAGAGGTGTTTTTATCGGCGAAAACTTCTTCAATTCCAGCAAGATTAGACAAGTTGCGAGTTACGCTGGCTTCGCAATGCGAGCAACTCATTCCTTCTACTTTTAAGGTCTTCAAATTCATAATCGGAGTTGTTATTTTTGATTTTTCAATACGTTCGTAAAAATAGCCGACAATTAATGAGCTGATTAAAAAAAATGATGCTCCAATTTGTACCCACTTCGGCAACATTTCATGTTCACCATTGCCGCTAATGTGCACGACGTGACTTAAAATTAAATCCGTCGGAATCAGCCAATTGATCAACGAGCCAAACAGTATGGCTCCGCCAATGATGGTTCCCAGGTACACGAACAATGATTTGCGTCCCATGGTTTTCCCAATCACGGTCATGGTAGCCACGTTGGTTGCCGGCCCAGCCATTAAAAACACCAGCGCTGCGCCCGGCGAAACACCTTTTAACAGCAGGACAGCGGCAATTGGAATGGAACCGGTTGCACAAATGTAAATGGGAACGGATGCTGCTAAAACGATTAGGATTTCCAGGATGCCCAATCCCTGGAACATACTGAAAAAGTCGTCGGGCAGAATGACTGAGATAAAGGCGGCAATCAAAAACCCGATGATCAACCATTTGGCAATGTCTTGCAGCAGCTCAACAAATGCGTAATGGGTGGCACGTACAAATGCATTCCCCTTGGGTTTTTCATCATGGCATCCACATGATACGTCTTTGCAACTTGGGCCATCATCTTGTTTGCCCAAGGCTGCAGCATCAATTTTAAAACTGGCAAATGGACTTGTATTTTTCGGTGCCGGTTTCTCCTTCACCAGAATATTGGTGATGATTCCTCCGGCAATGCCTGTTACAAAAGCCACAATTGGTCGTAAAACAGCAAAGGGCCAGCCCAACATGGAATAAGTGGCCAAAATGGAATCCACCCCGGTTTGTGGCGTTGATATTAAAAACGAGTTGGTTGCTCCCTTGGAAGCCCCGTTTTTAAAGAACGAAATTCCGGTGGGAATGACGCCACACGAACAAAGTGGCATGGGAACGCCAAGTAAGGATGCATTTAATGCCGATTTTGTTGTTGGTTTGCCCATGTACTTTTGCACCTTGTCCTGCGGGAAAAATACCTTTAACAAACCGGCAAATACCAAGCCCAGAAGGAGCCAGGGCGCCATTTCATTCATCAGGTAAATGAGCTCGGAAATATAGTTCAGTATAAACTCTTTCATCACAACAATTTGGTATTTCTAAAGCAAAGCAAAATTAGGATTGTTTATATTTTATACGAAATAAAAATGTTAAAACTTCAAGATATCTAACTATTTATTGATGTATTGATAATCCTAAAACTTTCAAGAGATGATACGTATTTTTAAACCTTCAGAATCCAATTTTCAGGAACTGGCTCCTTTTCAGAATTTTCGGTTAGAAACTGTGATGCCTCGCCTTGGCGGAAGAGCAAACTCCAACCACATAATGTTCGATCTACGTCGGTTGAATCCCGGCCATTATTCATTTCCTTATCATTTCCATCATAACGCCGAAGAATTGTTTGTGATTTTTTCGGGAACAGCAACCCTGCGCACACCTGATGGATTTCAAAAAGTGGAGCAAGGAGATCTGGTTTTCTTTGGAATGGGGGAAAACAGTGCACATCAATTGTTTAATCACAGTGATGAACCCTGTGTGTATCTCGATATCCGAACCACTCGAGAAATGGATTTTACAGAATATCCTGACTCCGGGAAAGTGACTGTTTTTCCCTTCCACAAGGTTTTTGAAAAAGATAGTGAAGTGGATTATTTCCACGGTGAAGAGAATGTCGATCGATATTGGGAGCAGGAATAACTTCAATGCAAGTTTAGACAGGCTCTACATAAAGCTGCATCGTTTCCGCCCGGACAACAACAATTGCTTCGCCACGGTCAATCATCCCGACATTGGCTGCGGCATCGTACGTTTTACCTTCAATTTTTACCTTGCCCGAAGGACGAAGTACGGTGAAGGCAATGCCTTCTTTACCGACTAGATCTTTTAAGCTGGCATCGACACTGATGTATCCTTCAGCCTTGTCTTGAATAGTATGCAACGACATATTTTTAAAGGCGCCACGGTCGGCCGAGAATATTTTTTTACTTAGCATCAGGCTTAGTACAAATCCACCAAATAGCGCGATCACTACTGTTGTAAGGGCAGTGACAATTTTCTCAGGGCTAACACCTCTAAAGTCAAAATTGAAGTTGTTGATTAAACTCAGAACCAAGCCGGTGAAACTGAGGACAATCCCCAGGAGCCCGGCCACACCAAAGCCAGGTATGACAAAAATCTCCAGCGCAATGAGTATAAGCCCAACGATGAAAATCATTATTTCCCAGTTGGCGGCTAGGCCTTCGAGGTATAATGGTGCAAAATAAAGAACAGCGGCTATAATGGCAATGATTAATGGGAACCCGATGCCCGGCGTTTGCAATTCAAAATAAATACCGCCCAGGATGGCCATAATCAGAATGCCGGAAACAATTGGATTGACCAACAAGCCTATCATTTTTTCTAGCGCGGTTGGCTTGTACTCTGTCAGTTCGTAATCGTCAACGCCTACTTTCTGCAGTACTTCCGGAATATTTTCGGCAATGCCTTCGCAGAAGCCATACTTCATGGCCTCAGCAGGGGTGAAGGTCAGAACTTTTCCAGTGTCAATAATTCCCGGAATATAAAGACTTTGATCTACCATTGCTTCAGCGATTTTTGGATCCCGGAACCAACGAAAGGTCGTGTCTTTGCCGCTGATGATTGTATCGCCACCATGCGACTCTGCCGTGGCTCGCATAAT
>DATFMO010000533.1:0-3615 GCA_035266925.1 Sunxiuqinia sp.
TATTTTCTAAAGACATTTAATTCCGCTGGAATTATTCGATTCAATTTTTGCGTTTATCTGTCTTAAATCGAATGAACTGAAAGAGGGACTTTTAAAACAACTTTACAAAGAAATACCAGGCCATCATTCCTGAGGCGATCAATTTGAGCAGGGTTCCGGTCAAAAAGCCAACAAATGACCCAAAGCCTGAACGAAGCGCAGCTTTCGATTCTTTTCCGCTGCTTAATTCTCCGAGGACGGCTCCTGCAAATGGCCCAATGATGATTCCCCATGGCGGAAATAGAATCAATCCAATCACCAAGCCAATGACACTTCCCCAAACGCCTCGTTTGCTGCCGCCAAACTTTTTTGTTCCCCAGACTGGAATGATATAATCGAGCAAATAAACAACGACCGTGATGATTGCCCAGATCACCAGAAATTTTGTACTGAACTGATATTTTGAAGTAAAATGAAGTAACAACAAGCCTACGTAACTGAGTGGCGGTCCCGGTAGGACCGGCAAAACTGCACCTGCAATTCCACCGAGAATGAGAAGGATTCCAAAGCCGATCAAAACGTAATCCATCGTTACATGCGTTGTTTTTTGGTTTTCATACTGAATGTGGCAATTAGCGCAATCAATACCACACTGAGGCCTGCAAGCAGGTAGCTGACTCTTAACTGAATGTTTTTATCGATCAGGAAGAATGAAAATTCGTTGATTGGTTGATAATACATTATGGAGAGTAAAACCAGTAAGTTGTTCATTGAATGGCCGATGATGCAGGCAAAGATGTTGCGGGTAATCACCATGACCCAACCCAGCAAAAGTCCGAGCAAAAAAGTCGCCGGGAACTGCCACGGATTTAAATGAAACAGGGCAAAAAACAAAGCAGAAACAAAAATGGCGATGATCTTTGGGTAGTTCCTCATGAGTCCGTGCATAATCACGCCCCGGAAAATCGCCTCCTCCACAATGGGGGCGACAATAGCCACCTTCATCACGGCGCCAAAAAAACCATAATCGCTTTGAAAAACTTTACTGAACAGCTCCCAAAACCAAGGGGGTGGCGGAAGATACTGGTCCATCCATTGATTGATTTCCCCCAGGAACACTTGTGCGGATACTAAAAACATCAGCATAGGAATAAAAATCAGCGGGTTGAACCAACGAACCGGAAATAACTTGCCTAAAGTTGTTTGTGCCCTTCGGTAGGCATAAATCAAAATAAACAGGATGGAGCCCAGTGATAAGGCAATCTTTTTAATTGGGTTGTACAGAAATTCAGTACCATGATAATAATCCCAGATGGCGAGCGGAAAATCGACAACAGCCTGAATGAACAGATACAATATGACCAGGTGAGCTGCACCTAAAATCGTTGGATAGTATTTCATTCGGTCGTTGTTCATTGTCGGCAATATCGGTGTCCTAAAATTAGTGACTTTTCTTATAAATAAAATAGGAGGTACTAATTTTAGCACCTCCCGTCAATCCTTTCAAATTTCAGGATTATAAATCTTTTTTCGCCAGGTAAAAGTCCATCATCTCATAGTCAGACTTTTCGCGTTCTTCCATGTCTGCAACTGTCTTTGGCGGAGGAACGATTACTTTTTCGCCCGGAGTCCAGTTCAGTGGAAGTGCTACTCCGTGCTTGTCAGCTGTTTGTAATGCTTTCAGCGTACGCATAATTTCGTCCATATTACGTCCAACGTTCAATGGATAGTACATGATCAAGCGCACTTTGCCGGTTGGGTCAATGATAAAAACGGCGCGGACTGTGGCTGTGGCAGCTTCATTTGGCTGTAACATACCATAGAGTTTAGCAACGTGCATATCCAGGTCAGCAATAATTGGGAAGTTGAACAATACGCCTGAATTTTTTTTAACGTTGTTGACCCAGGCTACGTGAGCGTGAATACTATCAATACTCAAGCCGATCAACTTGGTGTTTAACGCTTTAAATTCTTCGCTACGAATGGCAAAACCGCTCATTTCGGTGGTGCAAACTGGTGTAAAATCAGCAGGATGTGAAAACAAGATGACCCAGCTTCCTTTATTGTATTCCGAAAACTTTATTGGGCCAAATGTAGTTTCGGCTTCAAAATCAGGAGCCATATCACCAATCCTTGGCATTTGATTAATTTGTTCTTCCATGGTTTAATAATCTATTTAAATTAATTAATGGTAATGAAGATTTTCCTGTATAACTACTGAAAAGGCAATATGTTCATTAGTTTTGAGAGATTTAAAGTGATTCATTGTTAAAATTGTTTTACCAATTGTTAATTCAGAAAAGCAGATATTTTATTCTTTTCAGTGTTGAATGAACATGATAGTATTTGGTACGAATATTTTTGAAAAAAGGTAATTCTGTCGTCCTTTTTTTAAATGTTGCAGTTGATCTTGAAATAAATGGACGAAGAACTACTTGTCAGCTGATAAATAGGGAAGTAGAAAAGTAGAGACTTCCATAGCACCCGTGTCATTAAAATGAGTGGCGTCTTTCCAATTCGATTGGTCGCTGGTAATTTCCTTCGGAAGAAAAATGACATTGCAGAATTGCTTGTAATAATCGTAAAGAAATGGTGATTGAACCCCCGAACCAATTTCAGGTAAGTACAGGAACAGCACTTTGCAGTTGTTTTGATGGGCCATGTTTACAATCTTTTTCAGGTAGTGCTTGGAGTAGTTCAGTTCAATATGGCGAATGATTTCTGGCTTTTGTTTGGCCAATCTTCGTTCCCAGGCTTTTCGGTTGGCCAACACTGTCGCGTCAGAAACCACATGGGAAGAATGCCAGTATCCATATTCTGAAAAATTGTTTTCCGTTTCCACAAACTTGTTTCCGGTGAGCATACTTTTTACATATTCAAACCGAACGACAACTCCTTTCCAAATGGCGGAAAAATAACGCTGATTAATTAACACAAACGATCCAAACAGGTCACTGCTTTCAGCGAGATACGGGAAAACCGGATGGCTTTTCTTGGGCTCGTCTTCGGGAACTTCAATCACTAACAGCCTGGGATGTTTATGTGCAAACAAATCTTTCAGCATCACATACTGCATGTCTCGTCCACGGCGGCAATACCCATAATTGACCACATTGACCGGCTTGCCGTCTTCCTGGCTTAATTTTTCTGAAATGACTTTATCCATGATGGCGCAACTCGTTTGTGAAGCCCCCGAAAAAACAATGTCGATTGGTCGCGGATCTTCAAACACGCGGTGATACATCCAGCTGGCTTTGTTGGAGCATTCACCTCGTACAAAATGATAGCTGAATTTCTTGTCCACCGGGATGAAAAACAAGGCGATAATGGCCACTAAAAAGGGCAGTGAAAACAGGATGCTATTTCGGATTAACTTTTTCATTTAAAACTGGAAATAGATGAATTGTGGTGCCGAATGCAAAACGCCAAAAATGAGAATCACTAAAATGAGCAGATAAAACGTTCCCCACTGAACCGGTCGTGATGCTGGGGCAATAAATTCTGGAAACTGTTTTTGCTTCATCAGAAATTCCGTGAGAATAAACAGCGGAAAGACAAAAAGTAACATCCGGCCCGGCGCTGTCCAATGTCCTTCAGCAAAAAGTAAATTGGTGAATGAACTTGCTGCCGTTGATC
>DATFMO010000534.1:0-12600 GCA_035266925.1 Sunxiuqinia sp.
GAGAAAGATGCGCTGCTTGTATGTTTTCTTACGAATGACCACGAGTTAATAATTTAAATTGAATGGTTAAACTGATAGTATCTTATTTCTGAAAAAAACATTAGTAATCAAAGCAATAGCCATAACCCGAGCGACCTTTGATGGCTTTGCCGTAACTTTTTATCTTTTTGCGCAGACGGGCAATATTCACATCTACATTACGCTCAGTAACAATGACATCATCACTCCAAATCCGGCTCAGTATCTCTTCGCGGGAAATGTATTTCCCCCGGTTTTTCATCAACAAACCCAAAATCTCAAATTCCTTCCGGGTTAATTGCACCGGATCTTCATCAATGGTGATCATCTTTCTGTTAATGTCCAATTTTAGTCCTTCACACTCATAAACAGTCGATGGTCGCTCTGACTTCTTCCCCCTTTTTAAAATTGCTTTAATCCGAACAGTCACTTCTTTGATGGAAAACGGCTTAACAATGTAATCATCGCCTCCTACGTTGAAGCCAGTCAACAAATCATTTTCCGAAGATTTCGCGGTTAAAAAGATGATTGGAATATCCAGTTCCCGTTCTTTACGGACGATATCGGCCATTTTATAGCCCGACATTCCACCCATCATCACGTCCAGTAAAATCACGTGATATTGATCCAATGGCATGTTTAGCGCATCTTCGGCCGACGCGGCTACATCGATCTCAAAACCTTCGCTGGACAGGTTGAACTGGAGGATCTCACGGAGATCCTTTTCATCATCAACAACTAATATTTTGGGGGTGTAATCCATAACTATTTTTCGATTTTATGGTGCCTGATATCTTTTCCATCAATTGAATAAATCGCTGCCTCGGCAATGTTGCTGGCATGATCGGCAATTCGTTCAATGTTAGACATCATCTCTTTGATGGTTACAATACTCATCAACAAATGCTTGTTGGCATCTGCAGTATCTGTTTTTGAGAGGAGTTTCTTTAATAATTTTTTATTGATCTCGTCAAAAACCAAGTCATTTTTGATGGTCCAAATAGCGATCTCCCGATCATCATTCAAGAATGACAACAGGGATTCCCGCACCATTTTAATACTTTGGATGGTCATATTGGCCAACACTTCGTGAAGTTTGTCGTAAATTTCAGGTGTCTTTATTTTATCAACGAAGTTGATAATATTCACCACATAATCGCCAATGCGCTCGAGGCTGATGAGGATTCGGTAGCAAGCAATCACCCAACGAAGTTCCGATGCCATTGGCTGATAAAGCACAATTGCGTTCACAATTTTATCGCTAAGCTTGACTTCCTTTTTATCCAATTCTTTCTCATTTTTAAGAATCTTCTTCACCACATCTTCACTCACCGAAATCTTACCAGTCGTGATCACTCCTTCCATCTGGTCAAGTTGTTCAAGCACCAGGTTTGCCAGGCTTTCAAAATCAGCCTGAATATGATTGATGGCATCGTCTTTTTTAATCGTCATGTTTCCTTATTTTTTGGGTTCAACAATTTCCGATTAACCAATTTTACCCGTCAGGTATTCTTCAGTTCTCGGATCTACCGGGTTGGTGAACATGTTCTTGGACTTTCCATACTCCACCAATTCTCCAAGATACATAAATAATGAGTAATCAGAGATACGGGCGGCCTGCGACATGTTGTGTGTCACCAACACAATGCTGTAATTTTCTTTCAACTTCACCAACAAATCCTCAACTTTCGATGTAGCGATCGGGTCGAGAGCAGAAGTCGGTTCGTCCATCAGAATAACTTCGGGGCTGAAAGCCAGCGCACGTGCAATGCACAGGCGTTGTTGCTGTCCGCCGGAGAGGAACGTCCCCTTTTTGTGCAACGAATCTTTCACTTCGTCCCACAGAGCAACATCGCGCAACGAACGTTCAACAATCTCATCCTTCTCTTTTTTCTTGGCCCGGATTCCATTCAGCTTGTAACCAGCCACCACATTGTCATAAATGCTCATCGTCGGGAACGGATTCGGACGTTGAAAAACCATACCCATTTTGCGGCGCAGTTTGATGGTTGACATATCATAGATATTCAATCCGTTCAACAATGCTTCGCCTTCAGTATGAATATTTTCGTACAGCTCATGCATGCGGTTCAGGGCGCGCAGAAGCGTACTCTTTCCGCAACCCGACGGCCCCATGATGGCTGTCACTGTATTTCGTTTGATATCGACCGTTACATTTTTGACCGCTTTGTGCTTGTCATAGGAAATCGACAGGTCTTTGATCGACAAGATCGGGTCTTTGATATCTGCTATTGTGTTTGTCATGTTTCTAGCTTCTTTTTGCAGCAACTTGTTTCGCCACAATATTCAAAATTAACACGATCGCCATTAAGAGCAGCGATGAACTCCAAATCAATCCAATCATGTTGGGATCATTGTAAAAATCCCAAATCAACAAGGGGATGGCACTTGTTGGTTTAGTGATGTCTATATTGATCATTGAACTACCCAGGGCAGTCAACATCAAAGGAGCAGTTTCTCCCAGTATCCTGGAAATTCCAATTAAAATTCCGGTTAATAATCCACTGAATCCGGTTGGAATCAGTACCCGAAAAATCACTTTATGGTAAGGAACACCCAATGCAAGTGCTGCTTCTTTTAGAGTTTGCGGAATCATTTTCAGGGTTTCTTCGGTCGAACGGACAATCATAGGTAACATCATGATGGAGAGCGAAACACTTCCTGCGAGAGCCGAGAATCCGTTGGTGACGTGCTTCACGATCCACAAGTAGGAAATCAAACCCAGCACAATGGAAGGTACTCCTTGCAGGATGTCTGAAATATTCCGGGTGAGGTTGGCGATGAATTTGCCTTGATTTTCATACAGAAAAATACCTGTCAATACGCCGACTGGTATCGCAATGACAGCTGCCAAAACAACCATGACGAACGTACCAACAATCCCGTTGGCAATCCCTCCGGGAATGATCTCCCCATTGGCCACTGCAGTCATCGCCTGGAACGAATCCGGTGTATTTTGAACCAAAAAGTCGAGACTGATCTGCCGATACCCTTTGATGATTAATTTGGCAATAATCAAAACAATGGGCGAAATAGTAATGGCCGAAAGAACGATGACGCCGATGTAAACAAACTTGTCTTTAAACAACCTTTTTGCCGAATGGTCCTGATCCGATAATGTTTTGATGCTTTCCACCATAATTAACTCATCTTCTTAATAATAAACTTCCCAATGGCATTAACCACCCCGGTAATTACAAATAGTAACAACCCGATGGCAATCAGTGAACTTAACTTCAGGCCATCTGCTTCACCAAACTGGTTGGCGATCACACTAGCCATGGTATTTCCGGTTTGAAATAATCCGGTAGGTACGAGGTTGGTATTTCCGATCAGCATGGTCACAGCCATGGTTTCGCCAAGTGCACGTCCAAAAGCCAGAATGTATCCGGCAACAATCCCGGAACGGGCATTGGGTACAATCACGCTGGTGATGACTTCGTAACGGGTGGCTCCCAATGAATAGGCAGCTTCTTTTAAATCGTTTGGCACCATGCTAATGATCTCATTACTCAACGAAGTGGCGTAAGGAATGATCATGATCGCCAAAATTAAGCTGGAAGTAAAAATACCAAATCCCTGGTTACCAATACCCAGTGAAATCATCCAGGGACGTAAAACGTAAAATCCCCACAAACCATAAACGATGGAAGGAATACCTGCCAGTAGGTCAACCAGTAGTCCGAGAATACGGGCAACGCGTGTGCCTTTGAAATATTCGCCTAAAAACAGTGAGGTGGAAAATGAAAGTGGTAAACACAAAATCAGGGCAACAATCGATGTGACCATTGTTCCGACAATGAATGGCAGAGCCCCATATTTTTCATGACCATAAGTTGGATCCCAATCTCCTGAAACAATAAATTTTAACCCAAACGCTTTAAAAGCAGGAATTGATCCACTCACCAGGGAATAAACCATGCCTGCAGCCAACATTAAGATCAATATCGAGACTGATAGCAAAACGCCTTTTGTGATCTTATCACTGTTCATTAAAAGCTTTTTAATGACTCAGCAGGTAAATCCAAAATGATTCACCTGCCGAGTAATATTTGAATGTAAATTTATCTTTTATTTCAACAATGGCTCACCATTGTAGGTAACAGTTTTCAATATTGCTTTAGCTTTTTCAACAGCAGCCTGAGGCAGAGGTGCATAGTTCACTTTTGATGCTTCTGCTTGTGCTTCCGGACCTTCAATCCAGTTCAGCAATTTCACAGTTGCCAACGCTTGTTCTTTTGAGCGGTTGTTGTAATTCTGCTCTTTGTAAAGGATGATCCAGGTAAAACCGCTGATTGGGTATGAATCAGGATCAGAAGAGTTGGTCAAGCTCACGCGTGTATCAGCAGGAATGTCACCTTTTGCTGCTGCACTGATACTCTCGATACTTGGCAGAATGTATTTGCCACTGCTATTTTGAACCTGTGCCGTTTGAATTTTTTGTGCAAATGCATATTCAGAACCAACATAACCGATTGATCCGTTTGTTTGGCTGATCGTTCCAGCTACCCCTGGGTTTCCTTTGGCACCCATTCCGGTAGGCCACTTTAATGATTTTCCGCGTCCAACAGCGTCATTCCATTTCTGGCTGATTTTGCTCATGTAATCGCTGAAGATGAAAGTAGTTCCGCTACCGTCTGAACGGTGAACAACAGTGATGTCAGTAGCTGGTAATTTCAAGTCAGGATTGTTGCTTTTAATAGCTGGATCGTTCCATTTGGTGATTTCACCCATGAAGATTTTTTCCAACAATTCATTGGACAGTTTCAGTCCGTCAACTCCTGGCAGGTTGTATGCAATTACAACAGCTCCCATACAGGTAGGAATGTGAAGCACTTTAGCTGGCATTTCAGCCAATTGCTGATCGTTTAAGAATGCATCTGAAGCACCAAAGTCAACCACTTTGTCTTTCAGGCTGCGGATACCGCCACCAGAACCGATACCACCGTATGTAGTTTCAACACCAGTTTCTTTGGCGTATTTTTTAAACAACATGTTATAGTAAGGCATAGGGAATGTTGCCCCTGCTGCGGTTAGTTTTACGTTCGAGCTGGCTTCGCCTGATTTGCCCGATTTCTTCGCTGAATTTTGGCAGGAAGTAAAAAGAACTACAGCCAAAACAAATGATAATAATACTCTCATTTCGTATTCGTTTATTAATTAAAACTTGATTTCACAATTTAAGAAAATAGATGAGCTGAATGCTTTGTTACTATCAGCCGGGCTCCATCCTTTGAAGTTTGGAGAAAATTTGATGCCTTTAACCGGTGCATATTCCAAACCGGCAATATACAATTGCCCGTCTTTGGAACTATTCCAGTCTGAGGCCGATGTAAGATCGTCGTAACGAGCAAACAATTTCAATTTTTTAGATGCTTTTACAGTGGCATAAAAAGAAGTACCGCTGATGTCGTGGCCATTAACAAAGCCATGATTTAACTGTTTGTTGTATTCTGCGCCAATCGAAAAATTGTCTGCTGCATATCCCACAAATGTGGCAATAGAGGATTGCGTATAATCTTTCGAACTAAAGTCGTAATAAACACGCGCTGTCAGTTTTTTCACTGGGTTGATGGTGGCGCCAATTCCATATCTGAAGGTACTGTCAGCCTGTACTTTTTTGTAGCCTTCGCCGTTGGCAATGATTACATCAGCACTTAAAAAATCGGAAAAACGATAAGAAGCGCTTACTCCCAGGTCGGCACTAGCATTAAATTTGTTAGCATCCTGAAAAGATTTTGCTACATAACGCAAACCCCAGGCATGCTCCTGCAAACTAAATTGGTTGGTTCCGATCAAACCAAAGTTTACAGTAAGATTCTCAACACGATACTTCAGGTAAGCATTTTTTACATAGGCAGTCATTTTTAAACCACCAACGCCCGGATCACCAATGTCCAAATTAGCTTTTGCAGAGAGGTTTTCACTGAATTGGTACTCGTAGCCGAAGTACCATCTTTCGAGTTGAAAGGCAGAATTCGAAGCGCCATCTGAAAAAGTGGTGTGGTAATTACTGAAAATTTTCATAAATGGTTTTCCACCTGGTTTAAACTCGTCATTCTGGGATTTCCCAGTTAAGGCAAAACACATCATTGCCATCAACAAAACACTAAATCGTTTCATACTACTTAAGATTGATATTTTTTTATCAAATTCCTGTTTCAGAATTCACTGGCAAATGAATAGCGAAAACATTACAGGTGGATTAACAAATTATTACAAAACGATTAAATAACGACGTGGTGTCTTTTACACCCACAAAAAAATATAACTTATAATGTTGATTATCCGATTTTTACATAGAATTAAAAAAATATTACAAAGCGTATTTTTTGTAACAAATGATTAAAATTCCGTAAAAATTATCCGAGGTGAACAAATGTTTGTAACAAGAATGATACAACAGCGATTTGGATGTATTTGCAGCTATTCCAGGTATTTTCAGCGACCTTTCATCGGTAAAAAAAGAAAATTTTCCTTAACCCATCCTTTTTCTCCAACGAAAGAAAACATTAAGGAAAATTCCATTTATAATGTCCCACCTGCTCAAGATACTTGCAAAAATAGGAGTCTAGTTTAACTTATCGCCTGTCCCCATCTTGGTGTCCACCACCACCATGATCATCATCACCATGGTAAATTATAATGGGAGCAGACCGCCAGCCCCGGTAGCCATAATTATAAGGCCAGCCATATCCGTATTGACCGTACCAGCCGTAATAACCCGGGCCCCAATAGTACGAATCCTGTGCTTGCTGGCTATGACGAATTAAATTGATGTGTGTGCTTTGCATGTAATTCAGGACCGAATCAGCCACTCCTTCCTGCTGCAATTTTGCAAATGTACTTGCTTTAAGTGTGTAAGCAGTATGCGATTTTCTGATCTTGTTAATAATATCCTTCGCTGAAACACTGTCCTTGCTCATACTAACAATATCTGGCACAGTGACCGGCTCAGTACTTAGTGGTTGATAAACAGTGCATGCCTGCATCGCAAACAAACCAAATCCAAAAAGAAACAGGTAAATAACAGGTTTAAAATTCTTGAACGTTTTCATAACTGCCCCTCCTTTATTTAGATTACTATTTTCCTCTTTTTCAAGCTATAAAAGCAACAATATCTGTGCCTAACAACCGTTAAATTTGTTAAAAATCGAAGGTGCACATTTTATCATTGCACTGAAATTCAGTTAGTAATAAATCACCCCACTTTAAAAATGATTAAATGGGGAACAAGCATTTCTCTTCTCAGAGAAAAATTAGGATGAAAGGGAGCAATTAAAAAGGAAGCAATTTCGTCCTTTTTCTTTCTATTTTGAAGTAAAACAATCAGTCTTCCAAGAAGTAATCGATCGTTGAAACAACGCGCACTATTTTAATTTGTGGACTATTGGGATCACGATCCGAAATGGTGAACAGTCCCTGCCGGGCCGTTTTAATTTTTCCCACCTTTGAATCGGAATCCTTGGCAAACTTTTCAGCCACTTCACGCGCATTTTTGGTGGCTTCCTCCACCATACCCGGTTTAATATCATTCAGTTTCGTGTAAATATATTCAATGGGCCGCCAGGTGTTTTTTGAATTAATGAGGATTCCTTTTGAAATTAAAGACAGAGACTCATCCTGTGCTTTTTGTAATTTGTCAATATCACCGGTACGCACGGTGAATTCAGTTTTTACGATGTATCGGTACTGGCTCCCTTGCGCATTTCCATTGAATATTTGCGCTCTGGCATCCTGGATGTTTGTCAATCCCATGCTCAGCTCATCTTTGCCAAATCCTTCGTTCAAAAAGAACTGTTCAACCTGTGACTTTTGCCTTTCAATTTCTGTTTTCAGGCTCTTTAAATCATTCCCAGGCAATGTAATTTGAAGTGGCCAAACTGCCAGATCGGCTTTGACTTCCCGTTCCGATAAGCCCTTCACTTGCACATAGCGATTGTATTTGATTGAATTGCGATGCATGTTCCCCACAAAATATCCAGCAATCACCAGTGCGATCGAAATCACTGCTATTTTTATCCAACTTGTATTTTCCATTTTTCTGAATTCTGACGTTTTATTTGATTCGACAAGTTAGGAAATTTCAAACTGACTAGCGGCATCATTCCCGGCATTCCAGAACAACTCGTTTCAATAGGGTTTGACTTTCTCCGTAGTTCCTTTCTGGAATAAGCTCAAAAAAAAATAATCTTCAGGCAGCGTTTCCGATTTTCGGATCGTATTATCTGATACAAGACATCGATTAGCTATTCGAAGTTTCTACAAGAAGAACATTTAAACGCTCATTAAAAGATTGAAACCATGAAAACAAGGAAACATTTTGCAAATCAGAAAGCACAAGTTGCATTTTTTTGTGCCTTACTATTTACGGTGGTATTCTCCAGCTGCAAGAAAAGCAGCGACTCCGGTATGGAATCAGGTTCAAAGGTCAACTACACAGGTAGTTTTATAAAATCTTCCAGCGATGTAAGCACATCAGCAAGCGGATCAGTTTCTGCCAGCTATGATCCGGCAACGTATCAACTGAGCTATACGATTAATTGGTCAGGTTTGTCGTCCGAAGTATCCGATATGCACTTTCATGACAATGGCCCGGTCATTGTCCATATTGAAGGATTTTCATCCAACATGAGCGGGTCAGTCACTGGAACAGCAACATTGACCAAAGACCAGGAAAGCGACCTGGCTGCTGGTAAAATTTATGCCCAAATCCACACGATGAATTACCCAGCTGGCGAGATCAAAGCCACATTGACTAAGGAAAGCAGCAGTAGCTCAAACAATAACAATGGCGGTGGCGGTGGATATTAGTCTGATCCATCGCATTTAGAAAATTGTGTATCAAATAACTAAAATCAAAATTCCAATGAGAAGAACAGCATTCGCATTAATCACGAGTACAATCATCCTTTTTGGGTGTGGCGAAAATATGGCCCCGGAAACAGACACGCAACAAAATAACCAGGATCAATCCGGTTGTTCGCCCATGTATCCTGAAATGGATGTCACCTATGACAAATTCGTGAAAGGAGTGGTAACTAAATATTGCATTTCCTGCCACTACCAGGGCAATTCGCCGGGACCGGGAAACTTTGCTACCTATAGTGGAATCAAACCATATGTTGATTTTTTCGAAGCGCGCGTGATTTCAAATCAAGCTGATATGCCACAGGGCAATGCCCCGCTCCCAAAATCCATCCGGGACTCCCTGAATTTCTGGGTACAAAATTGTGCCCCGGAAAACTAAAAAAACAGCAACCATGCAAACGAAACTATTTTTCATTCCAGCTTTAATTCTGCTTTTGCATTTCACTTCACAGGCGCAAGTGGTGAAGTCAAAGGATGTCACGATCAGCTTTTTCTCTGAAGCTCCCATTGAAGATATTCAGGCGGAGAGCAAAAGAGCGGTCTCGGCTCTCGACACCGAAACCGGCGCCATCTATTTTAAAGTTCCCATCCAGACCTTTCAGTTTGAAAAAAGTCTGATGCAGGAGCATTTCAATGAAAACTACCTGGAGAGCGATAAATATCCGTATGCAGAATTTAAAGGGAAAATCAAGGAAAAAATTGACCTTTCAAAAGCAGGGATTTATCCGGTCACTGTCCAGGGTGAAATGACAATCCACAATGTGACCCGTAACTACCAGGTAGAGGGAAAGCTGCAGATCACAGGCGAACAAATAAAAGCCCAGGCAGTCTTCCCTGTCAAACTTGCCGATCATCACATCAAAATTCCCACGATCGTGATCAAGCATATTGCCGAAGTAGTTCAGGTAACCGTTTCAGCTAGCTATGATAATAGCAACCAGGAGCATCAAGAAAGCCTCAATGCAACCAATAGCAATAAGACAGCAGAATAAATGAAACCATCAAAGCCATGTCAACATACAGAGAACAACAATGGCCTGACTGTTATCGATTGCCTAAAAAGCAACCAATAACGGTTCAGGTTAGTTAATAGAGATACAAGTAGATTGAAATTAACTCCATCAATGGCGAGGAGTTTTAAAAAGTTGATCAACCATGAATAATGTTTTTCGTATTGTAAGTTTTTTGATTTTTTGCAATTCAACCCTTGCTCTATACGCGCAGGAAGACTTGAGCAAACTGTTTGATGACATGGATGTACAGGCGAATCGTGGCCCTGTCATCGCTACTTTTAAATCACCACGACTTGTGAATGCCCAAACGATTGAAACGCCCCACAAACACGACCTGTTGTTTCTGGTCATCCACCGCTTTGGTGACATTGCCGGAAATTTTGGTGGGTTTCAAACCTTCTATGGATTGGATAATTCAACCGATATTTTAATCGGTTTTGACTACGGAATTACCGACCGGTGGAGCATTGGAACCGGCCGAACTAAAGGAGCGCCCAATGGAACCAGTACGAGTCAAAAGCAACTGATTTATGTGAATTCGAAATACCGGATGATCCAACAGACGGGAGATGACCGGACACCGGTATCCGTCAGCCTGTTTGGGAACACTGTCGTGTCTGCCATGAACAAACTTGGTCAGGTGACATCAGACGCTAACTTTTCAAGCTTTAGCAACCGGTTGAGTTTCATTGCACAGGCCATTATCGCCCGGAAATTTAGCGACAACCTATCGCTGGAATTGCTTCCCACTTTCATTCGCCGAAATTACGTCACCTACATGGATCAAAATAATTTGTTGGCATTAGGAGTCGGAGGACGGATGAAAGTAAGTCCGCGCATGGCCATCATCGCTGACTACTATTACAGTTTCCGGAAACAGGCAAGCAAAGACTATTTTCTTCAGCAAAAAAATTTTAAATTCTACAACTCACTCAGCCTGGGGCTCGAAATCGAAACCGGGGGGCACGTGTTCAATGTGTGTTTTACCAATGCAACAGCCACCCTGGAAAATCAGTATATTCCGAGCACCAGCACCAGTTGGGGAAAGGGTGAATTTCGATGGGGATTCAGCATATCACGCGCGTTTTCTCTTGGGAAAAAAACAGGTGAAACAAAAAACTCCTGGAACAAACAGCCATCGCAATAAGTTTCAGAATAACAGAAGCCAATCTGTTTTAATATTTACAACGTATATCTTAAAACTGAATAACGAGTACCAATATGAAGTAATTTTTTACCCGATCAAAACCTAGCCAAATTTCCTGTATGGAAGACAATGAATTACAGCAGCTTATCAATGGTTGCAAGAAGAATGACCGACAAAGTCAAAAGCTATTATATCACAAGCTTTATGGCTATGCCATGAAAATTTGTTTACGTTATGCCAACAATCGACATGAAGCGTCGGAAGTCCTCAATGATGGTTTTTTTAAGGCTTTTACCCAAATTGAAAAATACGATTCGAAGCGGCCGTTTACCAGTTGGCTCAGCAAAATTATGTACCATGCTTCCATCGATTATTACCGATCAAACTTAAAATGGACAAAATTGGAACAGTTGGATCAGTCGCATGATACATCCCACCAGGTAACCGTCGAGCAACAACTTCATTACGAAGAGCTGCTGGAAATCATTCAGCAACTTCCACCGACGTACCGGTTGATTTTCAACCTTTATGCGATCGATGGCTATTCACACGAAGAAATTGCCACCATAGTCGGAATTAGTGCCAGCACTTCGCGAGCCAATTTGTTCAAAGCCAGGCGGAAGTTGCAACAAATGCTCTCGAAGCCATATTCTATGATGCTCATGCTGTTGATTTGGGATCAACAGGATCGATCAGCTAAACAAACGACGATCAACGAATTATTTCACTCAAATTCAGGCCACTCATGAAAAAGACAAACAAGGTGGACATTGACGAACTTTTCAGGGACGGACTGAATACCGAACCCGATCCGGCTGTCTTCCCGGAAAGTGACTGGGCAAAACTGGAAGACCGGCTTGTCCAGCATGACAAACGGAAGCGAATGCTATTCTGGCTCCGCCCAATGAGTGGGATTGCCGCAGCCTTGCTATTGGCACTGGCAATTTGGATGCTGTGGCCAACGCAACAGAAATCGTCAAGCATACCAATGGTGGCTCAAGAGGAAGAACAACCAGCACCCAAAACGCCAGAACAAAGCGCTGACAAAAACGAGAAAGCAACAAAAGTTCCTCAAAAAGAATCTCGTAAATCGCCCACCATTGCCAATCAGGAAGCTACGCAGACAATCCCATCCCATTCGGTGGCTGTTCAACGCCCACCAGAACCGGTATCACCAGCTTATGACACGTTGCTTATTGCTGGGTTGAAAACTGCCAAAAAGATTCCGCTGGTACGATTCAGTTTATCCGAGCCGATCACTACAAGGCTTAAACCGATAGCTTCGCTCCATCCGGCGGTTACGGAACAACCAAAACTGGAAGATGTCCGCTTCACGGATTACTCCAGGAAGCATCCCATTGTTTTGAGTCTCTTCGTTGCTCCTTCCTACAATGAAGTTGATAATCTGGCCAGTGGCAAACTCGGCAGTGATGTTGGATTGATGATTTCCTACGGGCTGACAAAAAAATGGAGCCTGAGCACAGGGGCCATCTATGCTAAAAAGTTATACGGCGCTACCGGTGACAACTA
>DATFMO010000535.1:0-4466 GCA_035266925.1 Sunxiuqinia sp.
GCATCGTTGTTCGCTGATCGCTTTCTCACACTCCCATTTTCACACTCTCTCACCGTCTTGCTCTGCCAACTGTGACTGTGACTGCGACTGATCACTGATCACTGATCACTAGAAATGAACAATTCCCCCACGTTTGCTGTCGATACACAGAACGAACGCAAACAACTCCCATGATGACTACCCAGAAAAACATACTCGCGATTATTGGAAGTGCCAGTGCCAATTCGACCAATCAAAAACTGGTGGAAGAGATTGAACGTTTGACAACTGACCTGTTCGAGTTGACCATCTTCAACGACTTGAAAAAGCTGCCTCATTTTGACCCGGAACTTTCGGCGAACAATCCACCGGAAGCGATCACTGGTTTTCGGAAACAGATTGAAAATTCTGATGGAGTAATTATTTGCACACCTGAATATGTGTTCAGCATTCCCAGCGGACTGAAAAATGCCATTGAATGGTGTATTTCAACCACTGTCTTTTCTGACAAGCCATGTGGACTGATCACCGCTTCGGCAAGTGGCGAGAAAGGGCATGTAGAATTGAAACTGATCATGAAAACAGCCGTGGCCAGGTTCACCGATGACACCTGCTTGTTGATCCGGGGTATCAAAGGCAAGTTTGACGCCGACGGAAACCTGGCAGACCAGCAAACGAAGGAACAACTGAACGAATTTATTCAGGCTTTCAATGAACTGATTGACGAATAAACGGACTGGTCATTGGTGCCGGACCATGCGCTTAGCGCATAAAATATGATCGTCATCACGAGCGCAACGAAGTGATCTGTATAATAAAAAGTCATTAGTCATTGGATAATTGGTTTTTTGGTGATTGGCTGATAGCCTCTAGCCACAAGCCACAAGTCTGCCAGCTGCGACTACGACTACGACTACGACTACGACTGCAACTGCCCACGTCTCACATTCTCACCATCTCACATTCTCACACTCTCACACTCTCACACTCTCCCCATCCCACACTTTTGTTAACAAAAAATTCCGGCTTTACGAAGCGATTATTATGGATAATTAGTAATTTGGTCATGCTAAAAAGAGTGGACGTTTGAGAACATCAATAAATTAAAACGATTTTGATGATTTTGGAGTCCAGAAACCATTTCAAACGGGGCCGAACCGAAAAGCCAAATGAGTAGGAAACAATAATTTAAATTGACATTATGAATTGGTACTTGAAAGTTTTAAAACAGTATGCAGATTTTAGTGGAAGAGCAAGAAGAAAAGAATATTGGATGTTCGTATTATTCAACATTCTTTTCGCTATTGTGGCATTGATTTTAGATAATCTATTGGGACTAACCGTCGGTAAACTTCCCTACGGTGTTTTCTATTTTCTTTATAGCCTCGTGGTTTTGATACCCGGATTAGCCGTTTCTGTTAGAAGGCTCCATGACATCGGAAAAAGTGGATGGATGATTTTAATATCACTGATTCCTATTGTGGGAGGAATTTGGTTGCTGATCTTGTTGGTGTCAGACAGCAAGCCCGGAGAAAACGAATATGGTCCCAACCCCAAAGAAGCAGTTGCTGCTTAAGCACAAAATATACAACATTGACAGTTTAGAATATTTCGCAGCCGGGATTAAAATGTCCCAGCTGCGGATTTTTTACTTTAACAATTCCACCTCATATGGTCGCCCCTATTTGCCAAATACTTTCATATTCTACAGCACCCGAAAGGCAGCCAATTTCAAATTCCGTTTACAAGCGCCAACAATGCGCTTAGCGGATTACCCGCTTAGCGCGTAGAAGAAACCTGCTTGCTGATCCGGGAATAAAAGGAAAGTTCGACGCCGATGGAAACCTGCTCGTCGGAATATGTCAAAAGCTTGTAGCGACTGGATCGGATTTGCAATCCATAAGAGCCAACTATTTAATATCTTACGCCTATGGGAATCCGTAATAAAATATCACCGGGATATGTCTACTATCTAACGTTAATGGTTGTCGAATGGATTGATTTGTTTACCCGCCATGTGTACAAGCATCTGATTGTTGATTCCTTGAATTATTGTATTGCCAATAAAGGTTTGAGGGAGTACTGCTGGTGCCTGATGTCGAACCACTTGCACCTGGTTGCAGGAGCTGATGATGATGAAATTTTATCGGATGTCCTTCGCGATTTCAGGAAATTTACCAACAAAGCCCTGGTTGATGCCATAAAAACAGGCACTGAAAGCAGGCGCGACTGGTTGCTGAACGTGTTGTGGTTCGCGGGGAAAAACAACAAGAAGATACGCAACTACAAAGTTTGGCAGGACGGGAATGATGCAAAGGGAATCCAAATGACGGCGTTTCTGGAAGAAAAGATGGAGTATATCCGCAACAACCCGGTAAAAGCAGAACTAGTGGGCAATCCGGAAGATTATTTGTACAGTTCGGCACGGGATTATGCAGGTGAAAAAGACTTGGTTAACATTGAATTCGTATGACTGCGAATATTCGTTAAACCGGATTGCAAATCCGATCCAGCCGCATTGCACAACATCTGCACAAATCCGGAAGAGCGGGGGTCATCTGCCAGGCGCTTTTATTATTCAATGTTTTTAGCAATGATCAGTTCTTAAAATAATCCACCGTTGGTTGTTTTTGCTGGTCGTTGTTGCCCCAGGCAGCTTTGATGATTGATTTGGCGACAAGTCGCTGTCCTGGAACTTTCATGTGAATGCCGTCGATGGTGTATTTGCTCCAAATGGGAATCAGCGTGTGATACACATCGATAAAAGTGCCACCTTCATCTTCCGCTATTTTTTTGAATCGTGGAAAAAGCCAGACCATGTCTTCCGAGCCTCCTTTATATTTGGCGATCAGCTTGTCGTCGCTGGCATAGGGTGGGGGCGACACCACGTAAATGTCTGGATGATATTTTTTGTATGCCGGGTGAGTCTTGATTTTTTCAATCAGCTTTTTCATGTTCTGCGGAACGAGTTTCAGGCTGTCGTCAAAAACAGCTTTGCAGTCGTTGGTTCCCAGCATGATGATGATTTTATCCATGCCATGCAAGGCTTTTGCAGCCGAACTCATGTAGTCATCCACGTTGCGCAAAGTGTTCAGCGACTTCCGGTTCAGGTTGTCAAAACCAATGGTGTTGCCGGAGATGCAGGTATTGTAAATGTGGTCGTTAAACTGCAGCTGTTTCAACTGGGTTACCCAGCCAATGGGAATAGCGCCATTTGAATCGCCAATGGCCAGTACTTTTTGCGCCTTGAGTGGAAACAAAGCCTGATCGATCAGCATTTCGTGCGTTCCTTCAAAGACATTGATCTGCACTTTGTCTTTGTATTGACGACGGAAAAGGATATCGCCATGCTCCGTTTTCCCGGGGTTGAGGAAGTCCGTATTTTGACGTTCAACCAGTCGCAGCATTTCATCGGTTGGAACGGGCGTTTGCTGATCTTCAGGATCAAAATCCTTCACTACCTTGTTGAAAAACCGCAGGCTTTGCGTGATTGGGACCGATCCGGTGTAGCCATCGTGAATGCCCGTGTAGATATACAGTTTGCTGTTTTGACGATCGGCAACGGGCGTATCCATAAAAATAGGTGAACGCCTGCGGGCTTCTTTTGCATCAAAACGATAACGGTTACCCTTGAAATCCTTGCCGGTTGTGGTTTCGGCAATGTCGCGGGCATATTTATTTTTCCGGCCAACCGATTCATAATACCAATCTTCCAGATTGGAAATGGATGCCCAGGCTGAGAACGACTGGATGTGGTGCTTGATTTTCATGTAGCAAAGCAGCGTGGCATATCCACCTCCGCTGACACCGATGATGTGCATGTCGTTGACATCGACGTTGCCATGCTGAATGGCGTAGTCAATGGCGTCGTCAATATCCTGCACCACAAACTTGCTACCGCAGGCTTCGGGAGTCCTGTTTGGTCCACGGAAATTAGGGTGAATGTAATTGTAGTCCTTGTTGACACAAATCCACGACAAGGTATCTTTCTGCGAATAGTCGCCGCTCCATGTATGCAAGCTGATAATCAACGGACGAGGCTGATCTGTTTTGGCTTTAAAGAAATATGCCGGTTGTTGCGACTGGTCCATGGATGAAGTGACCTCAACTTTTTGGCATTCGGCAGGCCAGTCTTTGGAATGGGTGTCGTCCCATTTCGGATCATTTTGTGCTGAGGCGAAGTTCGTAATAAGCAAACAAATAAATACTCCAATTAATTTCATTGTTAATGTTTTATAATTTGGTTTGTATTCGGTTCGAATATCGTAATCTGTCATTTTCCAACCTTCTAATTCAGGGAGTTGTTGTTCAAATTTCTTACCGGAGAAAAAGGCTTTTTTGAATTTAATTTGGTTTGAATCGGAGACCAAATTTAGCTTTTTGTCGGCCTACTCCCAAACAGGAATTTCAATTGATCTGTATGTTACATTCTTTTCTGGTTCGATATCTGAAGTTGGACGGTTATAGAAAATGTACATTTTCTATAA
>DATFMO010000536.1:0-2396 GCA_035266925.1 Sunxiuqinia sp.
CCGTAGTTTTCTTTCAAAAGATCCGCAAGCCTTGCCCCGAAGCCTCGGGGTTGTCTACTTTTTGGGTACAAACCAAAAATGTAACTCCAGACCAAATGGACAAAACAGGTAAATGGAGCCCCCACCAGCCTACCGCGAAAAAATCAAAATCATGATTTCTCTTCCGCTACTAATACGTGTCCACCAGCGTTTGCACTTTGAAAACCTTCTTTAACTGAGCTAGGGACAGTTTTGTGCGCAACGTAATTTCAGCTTGATGACCGGGCAGTAAATCAAAGTAATTATCTGAGAAATACCCTTCTTCATCGCCGATGCTCATGTAAAGATTCTTGGCCAACTTATCCGTTTTCAAGACAATACGAAAACCGGAATCGACTGGGAGCAAATCGTAGCTAATGTTCGGATGAGGTAAATCCAACTCTTTCACTGGCCTGAAATAATGCAAGTTGTTAGCAATCACCTGCCCATTCTCAACCACTTCCACAACAAGCACTTGTTTATGACTGTCTTTATGACGCAAAAAATCATAGTGATTGATATCAAAATAAGATTTGCTTGAATTGGGCGGGATTTCTGCCAACACCGATTTTTCCCAAATTACCTCGCCACTAAAATCAACCATGCGCAAGTTCAACTGGGCATTGATCCGGCGCAGTTGGTCATTCACAATGTCAACTTTTAAGAAACGACCATCATAATAGGGTGACACCAGCACTTGCCGGAACTCCTTTTTCACAAAATACTGGAAAGCTTTCCAGTGCTGGTAATAGTCGGTTGAACTCCATGAAGCCACAGGCCAGCAATCATTCAACTGCCAATACAAGCTACCCATGCAATATGGCTTTGCACGCCGATGGCCTTCAATTGCTTGCTTAATTCCCTCGGCCTGCAATACCTGGCTCACGTACAAAAACGACTCAAAATCTTTAGGTTTCCTATAGTGTCGTAGCAGATAATGTTCAATCGTTTCGTTGCCGATGGACGATCGTTGATGCGAATTCATGACTTCAGAATTGATGTCGAAATCCTTGGGTAGGGCGTACTTTTTCACCGTTTTCAACTCCGGGAACGACTGAAAACCATATTCACTCATAAAACGGGCAATGTGCGTCTTATAGTTTTTAAAAGGTTCTTTTCCCCACCAAACTCCCCAGTAATGTTCATCGCCATTTTTCAGGTCAGCCGGTTTGCCCACCCCCGATGATGGACTGGAACTCCAGTACGCTCGGCTTGGATCGTATTTCTTAACAGCATCGGGCAAAATTTTCTGAAACAAGTTTTGATACGCTTTCCAAATAGTATCCGCCGTTGCCTTGCTTTTTGCTTCTTCTTTGTCTTTCCAACCCCACTGGTACCAGGCAGACAGAACTTCATTATTGCCACACCATAAGGCCAAACAAGGGTGATTTCGCAACCGCTTGATGTTATCAGCCGCCTCTTGTTTCACGTTATTCAGAAAATGCTGGTTCCCCGGGTACATGGCGCAGGCAAACATAAAATCCTGCCACACCAAAATGCCGGCTTCATCGCACAAATCGTAAAACTCATCATTTTCGTATATACCGCCACCCCACACGCGCAGCATGTTCATGTTCGATATTTTGGCGGTATTAATGACTTTGCGGTATTGATCATCCGTAACACGCGAAGGGAAAATATCATTGGGGATGTAGTTGGCGCCTTTCATAAATACAGGCACGCCATTCAGTTTGAAATAAAAAGAAGTTCCAGTTGAATCCTGGTCACGAACCAACTCTAAAGTGCGGATGCCAATTCGATTTGATTTTTCTGTCGTTCGTCCATTCACAGTCAAAACGGCTGTGATTTTATAAAGTGGTTGATCGCCCAGCCCATTCGTCCACCAAAGTTTGGGGTGTTTAATATTGAAACCAATGGGATATTCGTTCACACCACGAGTCAAATTAATAACTGTAGATGCCGTTGTTTTCCCATTCACCTGAATTTGGTAGGTGGCTGGTCTATTTCGTTCCGAATCAATTTCAATATAAGCTTTGAACTTGGCGATTGAATCATCGACAGACTGCTGAACAACCTGCAAATGCTGGACCCGTGCCCTGTCCCAGGCCTTCAAATAAACTGCTCGCCAAATGCCGCTTGTCACCAGTCGTGGTCCCCAATCCCAGCCAAACTGGTAAGGCGCTTTCCGTGTATAAACGCTCACCTTTTTGTTGCCCTCAACCTGCCCCAGTCTGGCCATGTCGTTGTCCGACACGGGAAGCACAAAACCATTGGCATCGTACTTTTTCAAGCTTTGATTAATGGGTGAAAGGAATTTGATTCGAAGGGTGTTTTCACCGTTCTTCAAAAACGACTTGACATCCACCAGGTATTCCCGAAACATGTTGTCGGTGGAAGTCACTTTCTGATCATTCACG